>DATKLH010000466.1:0-12316 GCA_035542515.1 Casimicrobiaceae bacterium | reverse complement strand
TCCATCTTGCGCGACGACACGTACACGATCCGGCTGAAGTTCGGCGATATCAGCGGCACCAGCGGAATCGCCATCGAATCGCGGTACATCACTGCGCGCGGCAGATCGCCGCGGCCGCAAGCGTAGGTCTCCACGTCGGGTCCTTCGGCGTTCTCGACGCGTCGCGCACAGATGTTCGCTTGTTCCGCGAACAGCTTGCCGAGCGGCGCGAGGTCGGGCTCCTCGAATCGCTTCGGCAACCCGAGCATCTTCGCCAAATCGCCGCTGTAGAAATCCACGTTGGGCACGTACGGAGGATTCTCGGGCAGCTCGATGTTCGGCAGCCGCCCCGGCGGGAGCGCCGCTTGCACTTCGCGCATCAGAAGGCTCGCCGCGATGCGCGCGCCGAGCAGGTTCCAGTGCGAGTCGGTCTTGAAATACACCTGCTCGGTCTTCTTTGCTTCGAGCAGCGGCTTGCGCAAGTCGACGAAACGCACCGATCCGTCGGCGTGCAAGGCGTCGGCCAATCGCGCGAAGGGCGTCGGGGCCGGCATGTGGCGCACCCACGAGGGCAGGTGCTCGGGATAGATGGTGAACTTGTCCGGCGCTATCGTGACCACGTACGCGATGCCGTGAGCGTGCAGGTAGTCGTTGCGTCGTTTCAGCTCGGCAAGTACCGCTGCGACGATGTCGTCGGGCATCGGCATCACGCCGCGGTAGTGACGATCGAGCGAGTGAGCGTCTTCGCCGAGGAAGAACAGCCAGCCGGAATCGCCGAGCATGACCTTGTCGACCGGCGACACGCCGAACAACCGCACCAACGCGCTGTGATGCAACGCGATCAACGCGCCACGTCCGCCGAAACGATCCGAGAACGCCTGCTCGAAGCGACCCTGGAAAGCGGCGCCTGCGCTGCTATCGGGCCATGCGGCCGTGGGACGATTTTCGAACGCCGTCATCGTTCGCGAGGCGTTCTTGATGGTAAGCAGGCCCGGGAGCGCGAGCGCGGCGACGAAGGCTGCAACCAGGACGCGGTCGCGCAACGGATGGGAATCCGGCGCGGGCGGAGGGACCGGTGGCAGCGAGACAGGATCGCCAGCGCGCGACATCAGAAGCGGAAATAGATGAACGGGTTGTAGGTTCCGGCGGCGAGAAAGGCGGCCGCAACGACGAACACCGCGCCGAGCCACGCGAGATCGAGCGAAAGCACGGCCGTCCCGGTACCTGCCTGCACCGACAAGCGATCGCGCCAATCGCCGAGCCTGCGCGCGACCGGCGTGGCGAATAGCGCAGCGACGACGATGGTCGTTGCGACCAACGGGTCGAGGAACTCGGCCAACGGTCGTTGTTGCGCGGCGCCATGGGAGAAGCCGAGCAATGCGGCGTAATAATCGCCGGCGTGGGTCAGCGTGTCGCAGCGGAACAGGACCCATCCGCCCATGACGGCCAGCATTGCGTAGACGTGCGCGAACGCCTTGGCGCGTAGCAGCGCCCGATCGAGGCCCGCGCGTTCGGCGACGAGGAACAATCCATGCCAAGCGCCCCACAACACGAACGGCCAGCTCGCCCCGTGCCAAAGTCCGCACAGCAGGAACACGATCACGAGGTTGGCGTATGCGCGAGCGGCGCCGCGTTGATTGCCGCCCAGCGGAATGTAGAGGTAATCGCGGAACCAGTTGGAAAGCGAAATGTGCCAGCGGCGCCAGAACTCCCGGATGCTCGACGCGATGTACGGATAGTTGAAGTTCTCGAGGATGCGGAAGCCGAACATGCGCATCAGGCCGATCGCCATGTCGGAGTAGCCCGAGAAGTCGAAGTAGATCTGCAGCGTATAGCAGACGAGGCCCAGCCATGCGACCGGCGTCGTCAGCTCCGCGGTCGACAGGCCGAAGATGCGGTCGGCGACCTGGCCGAGCGTATTCGCGATCAGCACTTTCTTGCCCAGTCCGAGCACGAAGCGCCGCGCGCCGTACGCAACGTCGGCCTGGCGCTCGGTGCGCTGCGCGATTTGCGCGGCGATATCGCGCCAGCGGATGATCGGTCCGGCGATCAGCTGCGGGAACAGCAGGATGTACAAGGCGAAGGATGGAATCGCGCGTTGCGGTTGCGCGTTGCGCTTGTAGACGTCGACGACGTACGAGATCGCATGGAAAGTGAAGAACGAGATACCGAGCGGCAACGGAATCGCCGCGAGCGCGAGCGGCGCGACGCCGAGTGCGGGCGCGATGGCGTTGTAGTTGGCCGCCGCGAAATTGGTGTACTTGAAGATCGCCAGCGTCGCGAGATTGCCGGCGATGGCGAATGCGAGCCAGCGCCGCCTTGTTTGTGGCTTCGCGGCATCGGCGATGCGCATGCCCATCCACCAGTTGAAAAGCACCGAACCGAGCACGAGCGGCACATAGCGTATCTCGCCCCACGCATAGAACGCGATGCTTGCGACCATCAGCACGCCATTGCGCCAGCCCCGGGGAGCAACGAAATAGACAAACAGCGTCGCCGGCAGGAACAGGAAGAGGAAGAGGGGAGAGGCGAAGACCATTTGCAAAACGCCGTCGATCGCGCGGTGTGCAGAAGGGCGTTGTTGGTGGTTAGTAGTTAGTGGTTAGTATGTAACTCGGAGCTAGCAAGAAGAACCCAGACGGCACCACGCTGTGGGACTTAAACCGATGGCGCATTAGTGGACCGACTGCGAAGGCGCGGTTGGGCACACTAACTACTAACTGCTATCTACCAACTACGCGCTCTAGATCGCGGTTACTCGGCCAATTCCACCACCACCGGCGCATGATCCGACGGCTTCTGCCCCTTGCGCGCGTTGCGATCGATGCGGCACGACACGCAGCGCGATGCGACCGTGGGTGAAAGCAGGATGTGGTCGATGCGCAACCCGCGGTTCTTGGGGAACGCGAGCATCCGGTAATCCCACCAGCTGAACGTATTGGGCGGCTGATCGAACAGGCGAAAGCTGTCGGCGAGGCCCACGGCGAGGAAGGCGCGAAAGGCCTCGCGCTCAGGCTCCGAACAATGGATCTGCCCGGCCCATAGCTGCGGATCGTGCACGTCGCGATCGTCGGGAGCGACGTTGAAGTCGCCGGCGACGACGAGTTGCGGATGACTCGCCAGCGCTTCGCGCAGATGCGCCGCGGTCGCGCGGCACCAGTCGAGCTTGTACGCGTACTTGTCGGTGCCCGGCGCCTGTCCGTTGGGAACGTACAGGCAAACGATGCGCGTGCCGTCCACCGTTGCAGCAATCGCGCGTTTCTGCTCGTCGTCATAGCCCGCTATGCCGTGTCGCACGTCGGTCAGAGCGAGTTTGTTGCGTGCGAGGATCGCAACACCGTTGTACGACTTCTGGCCGTTGAACACGACCTGATAGCCCGCTTCCCCGAACGCAGCCGCGGGAAACTTCGCATCCTCGAGCTTGGTTTCCTGCAGGCACGCGACGTCCGGCTGGTTGGCGCGCAGCCATTCGAGCAGGCGCTCCAGGCGCATGTTGAGCGAATTGACGTTCCAGGTCGCGATCTTCATGGCGCACAAAAGACAACCGGCCCTTCCGAGCCGGTGGCGGCGGGCCGGGCGCGGCCCGCGTGGGAGTCTACAGGGTGGTAGGCTCGGCGGGCCGCCGGCGATAAAACGATGGCAGGCGTTGCAGCGCCGGTCGAGCGCGCTACTTCGGGTAGTCGCCGCCGCGTGGCGCGGTCGCGGAGACCGACTGAACCGTTGAAGTGGGTGCGCGCGGAGCGATGTCCGCGGTCTTGGGCGCTGCCGCCGGCCGCTTGTAGCCCGGCGACTTGGGGTAGCCGGCATCGTCGAGCATCTGGTTCCAGCGTGATTCACTGAAGCCCTTGGCGATCAGCTTGTCGCCGACCTGCAGGACCGGAGCCGTCTGCTCGCCGGTCAGCGCCTTGAGCTTCGCGAAGCCGTCGGGCTGTTGCACATCGACGGTGGAGAACGGCACGCCGCGCCGGTTGAGCAGCGCCTCGGCGTTCTGGCAGAACTCGCCGCAGTCGAACGTGTAGAGCGTCACCGGAAAGCGATCGCTCACTTGTCGCGTGGCGAGCGGAAGTGGATCGCTCTCGATGAAGTTGGCGCCAAGCCGCTTGGGCTGCACATCCTTGGCGTCGGCCGGCGGCTGCCGGTCCGAATAGATCACGCGCCCGCTCGAGTCGGTATAGCGATAGACCTGCTGCTGACCCGACGCCACGGAGGCGCAGGTCAGAGCGACTGCGGCGACGATGCAGGTCCAGCCGGGTGTGCGGGGCATGGATGCCTCCTCACGATGACACTGTCATCCCATTATGCCGCAGAAGCGCGTCGATTTGGGGAGGTCGGCCGCGGAAGGCGATGAACGATTCCATGGCAGGGCGACTTCCGCCCCGCGCGAGCACCTCGTCCAGGAACCGCGTCCCCGCCACCCGCGACAGTACCCCGTACTCCTCGAACAGGCTGTACGCGTCCGCCGACAGCACCTCGGCCCACTTGTAGCTGTAGTACCCGGCTGCGTACCCCCCTGCGAAGATATGGCCGAAGGCGTGCATGAAGCGGTCATAAGGAGCGCGTGGGGCCACGGCCACCTCGTCGCGTGCCGCATCGAGCACCGCTTGCGGGCTCGCGTAGGGCTGCGCCTCTCCCGGCCGATAGGCGCTGTGCAGAAGCATGTCGAACAGGGCGAACTCGAGCTGACGAACGGTTGCCAATCCGCTCTGGAAATTGCGCGCGGCGATCATCCTGTCGAAGAGCGCGCGCGGCAGGGGCTCGCCCGTGGCGACGTGCGCGGTCATGTTGCGCAGCACGTCCCATTCCCAGGTGAAGTTCTCCATGAACTGGCTGGGCAGCTCCACCGCGTCCCACTCCACCCCGTGCAGTCCCGAGACGGCTGCGACGTCCACCTGGGTGAGCAGGTGATGCAGGCCGTGGCCGAACTCGTGGAACAGCGTGATCACGTCGCGGTGCGTGAACAACGCCGGCTTGCCGGGTAGCGGCGCGCTGAAATTGCAGGTGAGATACGCCACCGGGAGCTGCAGGCGCTCGGCGCTGCGGCGCCGCACCACTGCGTCGTCGGCCCATGCGCCGCTTTGCTTGCCCTCGCGCGCGTACAGGTCCATGTAGAACTGGCCGATGAGCGCTCCATTGCCGTTGTGGATCTCGTAGAACCGCACGGTCGGATGCCAGGTCGGTGCATTGGCGGGGCGGATATCGAGCCCGTAGATCGATTCGACGACCCGGAACAGCCCGGCGAGAACGCGCTCCTCGGAGAAATACTGCCTCAGCTCCTGCTCGGAGAAATCGAAGCGCTTGTGCTTGAGCTTCTCCGACGCGTAGGCGAGGTCCCACGGCTCGACGATCTCGATGCCGAGCGCTTCGCGCGCGAACGTCTCGAGCTCCGCGTAATCGCGCTGGGCGAAGGGTCGCGCTCGCTTCGCGAGGTCGCGCAGGAACGCGAGCACTTCATCGGCCGACCGGGCCATCTTGGGCACCAGCGAGAGCTCCGCGTAGTTGGGATAGCCCAGCAGCATCGCTTCCTCGCGGCGCAACTCGAGGATGCGGGTGATGATGCCGGTGTTGTCCCACTCGGGACGCTCGCCGAGCTCTGACGCGAGCGTTGCGAAGCCGCGATGCATCATCGCGCGCACCTCGCGCGAGTCGGCGTACTGCATCACCGGCATGAAGCACGGATAACGCAAAGTGAGCTTGTATCCGTCCCTGCCTTCTGCCTCGGCTTCGTGGCGCGCGGCGACGATGACGTCTTCGGGTATTCCCGACAGCTCCGCCTCGTTGTCGACATACAGCGCCCACGCGTTCTGCGCATCGAGCACGTTGTCGTCGAATTTGGCGCCGAGCTGTGCGAGCGTTTCCTGGACTTCCTTCAGTCGTGCCTTGGCCGGTGGCGCGAGCTCGGCGCCGCCCAACCGGAAGTCGCGGAGCTGGTTGTCGATCGCGCGCTTGCGCGGCGCATCCAGACGCGCGTACTCGGGCGACTGCGCAAGTGCCCGGAAGCGCGCGTAAAGTCGTACGTCCTGCGCGATATCGGTATAGAACGCGGTGATCCTGGGCAGGTTCAGGTTGAAGGCATCGCGCAGCGCCGGCGTGTTCACCACGCCGTTGAGATTGCGGACCGCGCTCCACGCCCGGTCGAGGTGATCGAGCGCCGTCTCCATCGGCTCGACCACGCGATCCCAGGTTGGCGGCGCCGTGCTGGTCGCTACAGCTTCGACCGCGGAGCGTGCATCGGCCAGCAGTGCGTCCACCGCCGGCGTAACGTGCTCGACACGAAAGGCGTCGAAGCGCGTGAGCCCATCGAACTCGAGCAGGGGATTGCGATCGGTCATGGCACGGAGTGTCGTGAAACGTTATGCGCTTCAGGCAGCGCGCGTCGCGGAGCCGAGCTCCGCGTTCAGGGCGTCCAGATCGGCGGGTGTCCCGACGTTCGCCCACGGACCTTCGTAAAGCTCGGCGGATACCAGGCCGTGCTCGATCCACTCGTTGAGCAGCGGCAGGAGTTTGAGCTTCACGTGCGGGGTTAGTTCGGCGAACAGCGTCGTATCGAACACGCCGATGCTCGCGTAGGTGTAAACGTTTTTCGCGCCGCGCGCGTCACGCGGGAGCAGCCGTCGCAATCCCGTGCGCGAATCCGCGGCACCGAGTGAGAAATCGCCTTCGCGATGGTAGACCGGATTGGGCACCATCAGCAGATGGACACGTGCATCGCTCGCGTCACGCGTCATCTCGAGCGCGCGTGCACGCAGCTTGCCGTAATCGTAGCGAGTCCATACGTCGCCAGCCGCCACGATCGTCGGTCCGCGCGGCAGCAGCGGCAAGGCCGTTACGATGCCGCCGCCCACTTCGAGTGGCTCGCGCTCGCGCGACCAGCGCACGCGCGCACCGTAGCGCGCGCCGTCGCCGATGTCTTCGATCAGGCGGTCGGCCAGGTGCGCAGCGTTTGCGACGATGTCGCGCAGTCCCGCGGCCACGAGGCCTTCGATCTGCCAGCCGATCAGCGGCTTGTCGAGGACGCGCAACAGCGGCTTGGGCGTGTGGTCGGTCAGCGGGCGCATTCGCTCGCCGCGACCGGCAGCGAGGATCATCGCGCCGGGAAGCTGGGTTCCCTGGGTCGGCATCGAATCCTCCTCGAGCTAGTGTTCCGTTCCGGAGATAGCTTGCCAAACTACCGGACAGGAGGCGCGAACCTTCGTGCAAAAGTGGCGAAAATGGCGCGCGGGGCGAAGCGGGCCCCAGCGGATAGCGGGAATATCCGCAAGGTTCGCGACAATGCAGTGCGTCATTTCTCGTCCGCTTTTGTGCAAGGTATTTCCGGAACGGCGCACTAGAACGTGTAACGCACCCGGCTGTCGACTTCGTGCAGCTCGTCGAGCAGCGCAAGCAGGGGATTGAGCTCGCGATAGCGCCGACACGCGCGACGCAGGTAGCCCATCACGCGCGGCATGTCGTCCAGATAGCGCCGCTTGCCGTCGCGATGACACAAACGCGCGAAGATCCCGAGGACCTTGAGCTGTCGCTGCACGCCCATCCATTCGTAATCGCGCCAGAACTCAGCGAAATCGCTACCCACCGGCAGCCCCGCCTTGCGCGCACGCTCCCAGTAGCGGATCGCCCAGTCGAGCTCGCGTTGTTCGTCCCAGTCGATGTACGCGTCGCGCAGCAGCGACACCAGGTCGTAGGTGATCGGACCATGCACGGCGTCCTGGAAGTCGAGCACGCCGGGATTGGGCTGCGTCACCATCAGGTTGCGCGAATGATAGTCGCGGTGCACGAACACCCGCGGCTGCGCGAGATTGTTGGCGAGCACGATGCGTTGGATTTCGGCGAAGCGCGCCGCCTGTGTCGACGACAACGGCTGCTCGATGTGCCGCTTCGCGTACCAGTCGGGAAACAGCCCGATTTCGCGCGCGAGCAGGCTCTCGTCGTACTCGGGCAGCACGCCTTCGCGCGTGCTCTGCTGCCAGCGCACCAGCGCATCGATCGCGTCCATGTATAGCGCGTGCGCGCTGTCCGCGTCGAGCGCCTCGAGGTAGGTCGTGGTGCCGAGGTCGGTGAGCAACAGGAACCCCTGTTCGAGATCCTGCGCGAGCACCTCGGGTGCGTGCACGCCGGCATCGATGAGCAGACGCGCGATGCGGACAAACGGCCGACAGTCCTCCATCGGCGGCGGCGCGTCCATCGCGATGACGCTTGCGCGGTCGCCGGCCAGCGAGCCCGCTGCGGTCGGTGTCACTCGGAAGTAGCGACGGAAGCTCGCGTCTTCCGAGGCTGGCGCGATGGAGAAGCAGTCGTTGCGCAGCTGGGCCGCGACAAACCGGTGAAGCGCCGCAGCGCGTGCATCTGCGGAAACAGGGTTCGACATGAAAGGCTTCGGCGGCGCGCCGCGCGGGTCCTGGCAAGACTTGCGACGCGAGCGATTGTACCGGTCGCTTGCGCCTGGCTGTGCATCGGCATGCGCGAACGGTCGATCGCGTGCGGACGCGCCGCAAATCCGCAACGACCGTCGCCTCGTCAGGCTAGAATGCGCCGAATTGCACGCACAGCCATCCGCAGTTCCTCCAATGAAGCGTCGCGCCGGGCGGGTTGCCGCGGTCGCCGCTGCCTTGTGCGGCGGCGTGCTCGTATCACCGGCGCACGCGCTGCAGATGTCGCGCGAGCTCACCATCACCGCGCCGCCGGCGCCGCCGCCGCTGCCGGGCACGCCGGTGGCGCCGATACGGCCCCCCGCGCTGACGACGCCGCAAGGCAGCCTGTTCCTGCGTGCCGATCGCATCGAGGGCGATGCCAACGCACGCGTGGTCAGTGCATTCGGCAAAGTCGAGCTGCGTTCACCGGGCGAAACCGTGCTCGCCGACGAGCTCACCTACCACACCGACGACAGCCGCATCGACGCTCGCGGCGACGTGCTGCTGCGTCGGGGCTTCGATTGGATCACCGGACCCGCGCTGACTTTCAATCGCGATTCGCAGACCGGCGCGTTCACCTCGCCACGCTTTTTCATAGCGCAGGCCAACGCGCGCGGCGAAGCCGGGGAGATTCGCTTCGTCGGACCGCAGAAGTACGAAGCAACGCGCGCCGAGTACACCACCTGCGTCGCGCCGCACCCCGACTGGTACCTGCGCACCGAAGAGCTCGAGGTCGACAACAGCCGCAAGGTCGGCACTGCGCATCGCGCGTCGGTGTACTTCAAGGATGTGCCGATCGTATACACGCCGTGGCTCGAGTTCCCGCTGTCCAACGAGCGCAAGTCGGGCTTCCTGTTTCCGCTGTTCGGCTCGTCGGGTCTGCGCGGCTTCGAGGTCACCACGCCGTACTACCTCAACCTCGCACCCAACTACGACGCGACGCTGCTGCCTCGCTTCATGACCAAGCGCGGCGTGCAGCTTGGTGCGCAGTTCCGGTACCTGCTGGGCGACGGCCAGCCACCGTTCGGCGTTGCCAGCGGCGAGGTCGACGCGGAGATCCTTCCCCACGATCGCGTCACCAACGAACAGCGCTACCTCCTTGCCGCGCGGCACCAGGAGCAGTTCACGCCCTGGCTGGCCGGCTACTGGGATCTCAACAAGGTCTCCGACGACACCTACTTCGCGGACCTTGCCGATCGCGTCGCCATCACATCGCAGAAGACCCTGCCCCGCGAGGTGGGCTTGATCGCGGGATTCGGCAACGTCTCGCTCAGCGCGCGCTTTCAGTCCTTCCAGACTTTGCAGGATCCCAGTGCGCCGGTTGCGCCGCCCTACAACCGCGTGCCGCAGATCCTCGCGACGCTCAACAACACCGACTGGCTCGGCCTGACGTTCAACGGCTTCACCGAGTTCGCGCGCTTCGCGCAGGGCCAGTTGCCGCCCAATGGCGAGCGGCTCGTGGTCTATCCGAACGTGGCGTTCCGGCGCGAGGGGCCGGCGTGGTTCTTCACCGCGAAGGCCGGCGTGCACGCGCGCCAATATTCACTCGATCAACCCACGGACGCATTTCCCGACACGCATCCATCGGTTACGGTTCCGATTACCAGTGTCGATGCGGGGCTGGTGTTCGAGCGGCCGCTCACCATCGCCAATACGCAGCTGATCCAGACGCTCGAGCCGCGCGCGTTCTACGTCTACATCCCGTATCGCAACCAGGCCAACACGCCGATCTTCGATACAGCGCTCGACGACTTCAACTTCTCACAGCTGTTCATCGAGAACCGCTATCTGGGCAACGATCGCGTGGGCGATGCCAACGAGCTCACCCTTGCGGTCACTTCGCGGTTTCTCGACCAGACGACCGGGGCGGAGCGGCTGCGGCTCGCCCTGGGGCAACGGTTCTACTTCGCCGATCAGCGCGTGACGCTCGACGAGGCGCCGCGTGCGGCAGGGCGCTCGGACTTCCTGGCCGGCGCGGAAGGCCGCCTCAACGACGCATGGGCGTTGTCGAGCCTTCTGCAGTACAACTTCGACAGCTCGCAGATCGAGCGCTTCAACGCCGGTGTGCGCTACACACCCGCGCCGGGCAGCGTGCTGAGCGCGACGTGGCGGTTCACGCGCGAGTTCGTCGACACGAGCGGGATTGAGCAGATCAAGCAGATCGATCTCGCCGGCCAGTGGCCGGTCAACGATCGCTGGACGCTGCTCGGCCGCTGGAATTACTCGGTGCCCGCCCGGAAGACTTTGGAGGCGGTCGCAGGCATCGAGTACAATGCCGACTGCTGGGTGCTGCGTGTCGTGGGGCAGCGACTCACCACCACCACCCAGCAGACCAGCACGTCGGTCTTCGTACAGCTCGAGCTCAATGGACTTGCGCGTGTCGGCACCAGTCCCCTCGAGCTCCTGCGGCGCAGCGTCCCGGGCTACCTTCCCAGCAACGATGCATCGCTGCGCGATCGCGACCGCAACGTCGGTCCGCTACCCGAGTTCTGACACGAGGACGCGTGGTCGGTTGAACCGCGCGTTGTGCGCGATGGTCCGAAGCACGGTGGTGCGCCGTCGCGCCGATGCGCGCGGCCTGAATGAAGCGAGGTGCTCGATGTCGGTTCGCTCTTTTCCCCGCGTGTTGCTCGGCATGGCTGTGCTGCTGTCCGCGCTGCCCGCATGGTCCGATTCGCAATACGGCGATGACAAGCCCGCGGTCGCGCCTGCTCCACGCACTCCGGCGCCGGCCGGCGCAACCACCCCGGCGCCTGCCGCTGCACCGGCTCCAGCGCCGTCCAGCGGCGCTGTGGCACCCGCAGCCGCCCCGCGTGTTCCGGCCGCCGCTGCTCAACCCGCACCGACCCCCGCTGCCGCGAGCGCAGCACCTGCAACGCCGAGCTCCGTGGTGCGCACCGCTCCATCCGCGCCGCAAACCACTGCGTCGCTGGGACGATCCACGGCGCCGACCGTTACGCTCGATCGCGTCATCGCGGTCGTGAACGACGAAGCGCTGACGCAATACGACATCAACGAGCAGCGGCGCATCGTGCTGCAGCAGATGAAGGCCGCGAACGTCCCGGCACCGCCGCGCGATGTGCTCGACAAGCAGGTGCTCGAGCGCCTCGTGTCCGAGCGTGCACTGCTTCAGTTCGCGAAGGAAAACGGCATTCGCATCGACGACACGACCGTGGAACGGACGCTCGGCCGCATCGCCGAGGAGAACAAGCTCAGCACCGACGACTTCAAGAAGGCTCTCGAACGCGAGGGCATGAGCTATGCGACCTACCGCGAGGAGCTGCGCCGCGAGCTCACCGTGCAGCGCATCCGCGATCGCGAGGTCGACAACAAGATCATGATCTCGGATGCGGAAGTGAACAACTATCTCGCTACCATCGCGGCGCAGGCCGGCGGCGAGAACGAGTACCTGCTTTCGCACATCTACGTCAGCGTTCCCGATCAGGCATCGCCCGACCAGATCGAGGCGCGCCGTCGCCGTGCCGAAGACGCGCTGGCGCGCATCAAGAACGGCGATGACTTCGCGCAGGTCGCGGCGGGGTTCTCCGACGCGCCGGACGCGCTGCAGGGCGGCAGCCTCGGCTGGCGCTCGCCCGCGCGCCTTCCATCGGTGTTCACCGACGTCGTGCGATCGCTCAAGCCGGGCTCGGTGTCCGCAGTCCTGCGCAGTCCGGCAGGCTTTCACGTGGTGAAGCTCCTCGACGTTCGCAACATGAATCAGCCGACGGTCGTCGACCAGTCGCATGTTCGCCACATCCTGGTCAAGGTGAACGAATCGACCTCGGAGGCCGAGGCCAAGTCGCGGATCGAGCGCGTGCGTGACCGCATCGTGAGTGGGGGCGCCAAGTTCGAGGACATGGCGAAGCTCAACTCGGACGACATCTCGCGCATCCGCGGCGGCGATCTCGGCTGGCTGTCCGCCGGCGATACGG
>DATKLH010000465.1:0-11850 GCA_035542515.1 Casimicrobiaceae bacterium | reverse complement strand
CCGCCACGCACCGGATCGGCATAGTCGGTTAGCGGCTCGAGCTGTGCACCCGGTTGCTTCACGCGCTGCAGTTGAACGGTGTTCCGGATGCGCGACGCGACAATGAGCTCGCGCCGCTTGGGATGCCACGAAGCGACGCGTCGCGGCCGGAACTCCGTGTACGGCGCGACCTTCGCCGCGAGCGCGGCGGGAATCGCGGGCACGCCTTCGATGCGCAGGTGCGGGTTGGGCGGCAACGCGTCCTCCGCGTGCAGCGGCGCAACGGCGACGCCGAACGCGAGCGTTGCAAGGACCAGGGGCAAGCGCGACAGGAAGAGGGTCATGTTGGCATTCCGAGGAGATTCCGCGGCCGCACGAGGCGATCGGCTGCGCTGTAGAATCGCTATTACAGCATGCAAGCGATCGTGCCCGCGCGCGAGCCTGCCCTGATACGTTGCCATGCAACCGGTCGCCGTCTTCCGCTTCTCTCCCACCGAGGGCCCCGCGCATTTCGCCGAGTGGCTCGACGCGCACCATGTTCCATGGCGCCTGATCGCCGTGGATCGGGGCGAGCGGGTGCCGACCGATCCGCGCCAGTTCTCGGGCATCGGCATGATGGGCGGTCCGATGAGCGTGAACGATGCGCTCGGATGGATCCCGCAGATCGGCGAGCTCCTGCGCGCTGCGGTGGCCAACCGCGTTCCCGTTCTCGGGCATTGCCTCGGCGGACAGCTGCTCGCCCAGGCGCTCGGCGCGAACGTACAGCGCACGCCGACGCCGGAGATCGGCTGGCTCGATGTCGAAGTCACCGCCCCCGCCGCTGCAACGCAGTGGTTCGGCGGTCGCGAGCGCTTCACCGTGTTCCAATGGCACTACGACGCGTTCGAGCTACCGGCGAGCGCCACACGCGTGCTCGCCAATGCGTTCAATCCCAACCAGGCCTACGTGATCGACGAGGTCCACATCGGCTTCCAGTGCCACATCGAGATGACGCGCGATCTGGTCGATACCTGGTTGCGCACCGGCGCCGACGAGCTGCCCGCGCAATCGTTGCCCGCGCGGCAGTCGCGAGCGGAGATCCTGCACGAGATCGATCGGCGTCTTGCCGATCTGGGCGCTCTCGCCGATGGAGTCTACGCGCGATGGGCGCAGAATCTTCGGCGTTGACCCGCTGAAGCAACGCAATGGCTGCGATCCATGCGCTTCCCGACCTGCTGATCAACCAGATCGCGGCAGGCGAGGTCATCGAGCGACCGGCTGCGGCGCTCAAGGAGATGCTCGAAAACGCGCTCGACGCGGGCGCGACGCAGATCGACATCGACGTATCGGCCGGCGGTGTGAAACGGTTGCGCGTTGCGGACAACGGCGGCGGCATCCAGCGCGAAGATCTGCCGCTTGCCGTGGCGCGGCATGCAACCTCGAAGATTCGCTACGTGACCGACCTCGAGGCGATCGGGTCGCTCGGATTCCGCGGCGAAGCGCTTGCATCGATCGCTGCCGTCGCTCGTCTTGCCATCGCTTCCCGCGCTGCGGGCGAGGCGCATGCGTGGCGCATCGAAGTCGAGGGTGGGACCGTCGCGCCGATCGCACCTGCGGCACTCGCGTCCGGAACCACCGTGACCGTCGAGGAGCTCTACTTCAATACGCCGGCGCGCCGCAAGTTCCTGCGCACCGAGGCGACCGAATGGGCGCATTGCGACGAGGCGTTTCGACGCATCGCGCTGGCGCATCCCGAGGTCGGATTCACGTTGCAGCACAACGGTCGCGTGCAGCATCGTCTGGTTTCCGGCGGCCGGCGCGCACGCATCGAAGCGCTCCTCGGCAACACCTGGCTGCACAACGCCGCGATCGTCGAAGGCGATGCGGGCGGCGTTCGCATCACCGGCTTTGCCGTGCGGCCGGCGTACGCGGCGCAGTCGCAGAACGCGCAATACCTGTTCGTCAATGGACGATTCGTACGCGACCGCATGCTCTCCCACGCGCTGCGCGAAGCCTATCGCGATGTGCTGCATCACGATCGCCAGCCGGCCTACGCGCTGTGGCTCGAGGTCGATCCCCGGCGCGTCGACGTGAACGTTCATCCGCAGAAGATCGAAGTGCGCTTTCGCGACGCGGGAGCGCTGCACTCGTTTGTCCAGCATGCGGTGGAACGTGCGCTCGCCGCCAATGCGGCGGAGCAGCCGGCGGTGTCGGCGGCCGAACGGCTCGGCGTCGCGGCGGCTCGCATCGCGCCGCGCGGCGGATCGATGGACGATCCGTTCGCGCCCGCGCTGTCATCCGCACCCAACGGCCCGCGGACGTTCCCGAGCTGGACGCCTCCGCAGTCCAGCCTTGCGCTGAACGCGGCGGAGCCGTCGGCTTTCTACGCGAGGTTGTTCGGTGCGCGCGGCGAGCAGCCCCAGCCCTTGCCGGAAGGCGACCATCCGCTGGGCTTCGCGCTTGCGCAGCTTCACGGCATCTACATCCTTGCGCAGAACCGCGACGGACTCGTCCTGGTGGACATGCACGCCGCGCACGAGCGCATCGTCTACGAAAAGCTCAAGGCGAGCTTCGATGGCCGTGTCGCGACCCAGCCGCTGCTGGTTCCCTCGACCTTCGCTGCCGAGCCGTTGGAGGTGGCCACTGCGGTCGAGCACGAGCAAACGCTCGCCACGCTCGGTTTCGTCGTGAGCCCGCTGGGCCCCGGGACGTTAGCGGTTCGCGCGGTGCCCGCGCCGTTGACCGATGCCGATCCGGTATCGCTCGCTCGTGCGGTTCTGCACGACATCCGCGAGTTCGGCGGGTCGCGCGCGCTCGATACGCGCCGCGACGAGTTCCTCGCCACCGTCGCATGTCATGGAGCCGTGCGTGCGCATCGCACGCTCGGGATTCCCGAGATGAATGCGTTGCTGCGCGAAATGGAAGCGAACGAGCGTGCGGGACAATGCAACCACGGACGGCCGACTTGGTATCAGTTGAGTCTCGCGGAGCTCGATCGGTTGTTCATGCGGGGGCGTTGACAGGCCTAGTTCATCTCGGCGGCGGTGCCGGGAGCGGGCGTGAAGCCCAGGTCGCCGCGCGCGAGCGCTTTCTCGCGACCGCCGTAACTGGCGAGGAGCTCCGCCTGGCGCCGCTTGGCGCGCGCATCGGTCGCTTCTGGATCGAGCGCTGCACGCAATCGTCGTTCGCCTTCAGCGACCGCGGCGGCGTAACGCGGGTCGCTCGCGAGGTCCGCGAGCTCCTCGGGATCGCTCGCGAGGTCGAAAAGCTGCGGCCGATAGGCCACGTAGTGGCAGTACTTGAACCGCCCGAAGCGCAGCATGTAGGCCGCCGCCACCGAGCCGATGGCGTGGTACTCGGAAATCACCGGACGTGTCGGCGTCGCGCCGTTGGCAACGGCGAACAGCGACGCGCCTGGCAGATCGCGGCCGCCCGTGCGCGTGGCCTCGCCGGTCGCCTCCAGAATCGTCGGCGCGCAATCGATATGCGAGACCGGAGTGTCGACCACACGGCCGGTTGGCACATCGGGACCGGCCATGATCAACGGAACGCCGGCACTCTCCTCGTACAGCGTCGACTTGCCCCACAGCCCGCGTGCACCCGCGTTGTCGCCGTGGTCGCTCGTGTACATGACTCGCGTGGTTTGTTCGAGGCCCGCATCGCGCAGCGCGCGCAATACGTTGCCGACATTCTCGTCCATCGTCGAGACCAGTCCGCTGTAGCCGGCGATCGCGCGCTTCACGTCCAACGCCGAACCGAAATGCGTGTCGTAGTCGACCGTGTGCGCATAATCGTCGAGGTAGGGATGATGCGGCCGCGACGCGGGCGCGTAGAGCTTGGGCATCGGCAGGTCCTGCTGCCAATAGCGGTAGAACCAGTGCGGCGGCGCCGTGAGCGGAAAGTGCGGCAGCACGAAGGACACGAACAACACCCACGGACGATCGCGCCACCGGGGCGCTTGCTCGTGCAGCCACACCTGTGCGCGCGCGGCGATATCGCGGTCGTACGCGGTGTACGACGATTCGCCGGGTCCGGCGCGGCGCGCCATCTTGTCGCCCCCTTTGCGCTTGGGAATGTTCTCCCGGACCAGGCCTTTGACATCGCCGATGCCCTCGACGATGTGCATCGGCACGATCTCCTCGGAAAAGCCATGGTCGTCGCCTGGTCGCCCGCGAAAATGCAACTTGCCGATGGACACCACGCGATGGCCGGCGTCGCGCAGCGCGTGATGCCAGCTTGGCAGCGCACCTTCGTATGCGTCGGCATTGTCCCAGTAGCCGATCTCGTTCACATAGCGGCCGACCGCGAAAGCGGCACGGGCCGGAACACAGATCGGGCACGTCGTGTAAGCGGATGTGAAGCGCGTGCCCCGCGCGGCAAGAGCGTCGAGATTCGGTGTCTCGATGAACGGATGTCCGGCTGCGCCAAGGAATTTCGGATTGTGCTCGTCGGACATCAGCACGAGCAGGTTGAGCGGTTTCATGCGGGCGCATCCGGAGCCGCCGGAGGCCCCGGCGCGTGCGGGGAGTATGGCATAGGCGTTGTGCGCGCCCCGTGCACTCGCTATCCTTCACCGTTCACGCACGGGGGGAACCATGAACGCCAAGTTTCGCGTCTGGCTTCGAATGACGGCATGTGCGTTGTTGTTGATCAGCACGGCAGCCGCAGCACAAACCTATCCCGCGCGATCGATCCGGTTGATCGTAGCCGACGCACCTGGTGGAGCGCCCGACCAGCTCGCGCGGCTCGTTGCGCAAAAGCTTTCCACCGACCTCGGTCAGCCGGTGGTCGTCGACAATCGTCCGGGTGCCGGTGGCGTGCTCGGCGCCGACCTCGCGGCGAAGGCACCGCCGGACGGATACACGCTGCTCATGACCACGACGGCGATCTACGCGATCCTTCCCAACCTGCGCAAGAACCTGCCGTACGACCCGGTCAAGGATTTCGTCGCGATCTCGCGGATCGCCACGGCCTCCAACGTGCTCGTCGTGAACAACGCGCTGCCGGCGAAGAATATCGCCGAGCTCGTCAAGCTTGCGAAGGACAAGCCGGGGACCCTCAACTACGGCTCCGCAGGCATCGGCACGCCCGCGCACCTGGCAGGCGAGATGTTGAATCTCCTCGCCGACATCAAGGTTACGCACGTCGCCTACAAGGGAGCGGCCCCTGCGCTCCAGGACGTGATTGCCGGCAACGTGCAATACATCATCACCTCGCCCATCGCCGCGGGCGCGCACATGAGCAGCGGTCGCGTGCGTGCCCTTGCCACCACGGGGATCGAGCGCAATCCGAGCTTGCCCGATTTGCCAACGATCGCCGAAACCGTACCGGGCTACGAGATCACTCAGTCGTGGGGCATCGTGGCCCCGGCGGGCACGCCGCCCGACGTCGTGCGACAACTCGCCAGTGCGATCGGCAAGGCGATGAGGCAGCCCGAGGTGAAGGAACAGGTGCTGCGGACCGGAGCGGTGCCCGCGGGAGACACGCCCGCCGAGTTCGACGCGTTCATGGCCAAGGAGCGTCAGCGCCTCGGCGACGTCATCGCGCGCAGCGGCATCGTGCTCAACGAGTGACCGGCCGCTTGCGCGATACGGGCCTCGCAAGCACGCTCGCGTCGCCGGCTGCCAACGCGATCGACGCGACAAGCCGTGCGTCATTCATCGTCGCGATCGCTCATGGCCGCTGCAGTCGCGTGAGCGCCATGCTGCCTGTCGTGTTGCTGATGGGTCCCACCGCCGCAGGCAAAAGCGCCATCGCTCTCGAGCTCGCGCGTGGCCTCGACGGCGAGATCGTGAGCGTCGATTCCGCCCAGGTGTATCGCGGCATGGACATCGGAACCGCGAAGCCCGACGCCGCCACACGCCGGGCGGTCCCGCATCATCTCATCGACATCGTCGATCCGACCGAAAGCTATTCGGCCGCCGCCTTCAGCGACGATGCCGCGCGTGCGGTCGAAGCGATTCGCGCGCGCGGACGCCTCCCCATTCTCGCCGGCGGCACGATGCTGTATTTCAAGGCGCTGATCGAAGGCCTCTCAGCGTTGCCGCAGGCCGACCCGCAGGTGCGCGCGCAGATCGACGAGGATGCGCGCCGGCGTGGCTGGCCGGCTTTGCATGCGGAGCTTGCGCGCATCGACCCGATCATCGCGGCGCGCCTTGCGCCGAGCGACGCGCAGCGCATCCAGCGCGCGCTCGAGGTCTATCGCATCAGCGGGGTACCGCTGTCGCAGCTTCAGGGTCGCCGCTCGCCGCTCATGGAGGCGAGCAAATGCGCGGTTCGCATAGCGATCGTTCCGTCGCAGCGATCGAAGCTGCACGATGCGATCGCGCGTCGCTTCGACGCGATGTTGGTTCAGGGCTTGACCGAGGAGCTGCGTGCGCTTCGCTCCCGTTTTGCGCTCGAGCGCGACATGCCGTCGATGCGGTGCGTGGGATACCGCCAGGCGTGGGCCTACCTGGAAGGCGAGATCGACCATGACGCGTTGCGCTCGCGCGGGATCGCGGCGACGCGACAACTCGCGAAGCGCCAGTTCACGTGGTTGCGTGCGACCGAAGCGGAGTGCTTCGATCCTGACGAGCCGCGGGTGATCGAGCGTATCGCGGAGCACGTGCGTCGGTCGATGGAACCGTCCCGCCCCGCGACAAGCTGAACTTCGAAAGAGCGAGAGCTACGCGACCTCTGCGACGGTATTGAACGCAACGCGATTGCTGCCGGCGCGTTTCGCGGCATACATCGCGGCTTCCGCCGCGGCCATCACGCCGGCGGTGTCGTCCGCTTCGTCGGGGAACAGCGCGATGCCGATCGATGCTCCGATCGGCACTTCGGCGAGCGGCGATCGTGCCGGATCGGTGAGGGCATCGCGCAGGCGCTGCGCAAGATGCGTGAACTCGGGAGCGGAGCTGACGTTGGGCGCCGCCACCGCGAACTGCGCCGGTCCGACACGCCCGATGAGATCGCCTTCGCGCGCGGTTTCGCGGAAGCGGCGGGCGATCTCGACGAGCAGCGTATTGAACGCCGCGCGACCGTTGTGCTTGTACACGTCGAGCGGGCCGTCGACAGCGATGAAGACCACGCCGACGTGCGCGCCTTCGCGGCGTGCGTTGGCGATTGCGTAACCGGTCCATTCGCCGAAGAAGCGACGGTTCGGCAGGCCCGTCAGTGCATCGTGCGTCGCCGCGCAGCGCAGCCGGCGCGAGAGCCGCCGCCGTTCGCGCAACTCGCCAAGCACGATCGTGTAGGCGGCACTGAAGAGCATGATCATGACCGCCACCGCGAGCCAGATGCCTCTTTGCATCGCGCCGACGCTGTCGCGTCGCTGCGCGCTGCTCGCGTTGAGCTGGGAGGCGATCTGTGCATCGAGGTTGTCGAACGCAGCCTCGACGTTGCGCCGCGCCGCGCCGTCGAAGATCTGCGGATCCGCCGGCTCGTCCGCACGACGCGACGCGACATAGGCATCCAGTTGTGCTCGTCGCGCCGGAATCACGCCGGTCAGCCGGTCGAGCGCGGGTTGAGCGTCGGCGAACCAGCCAAGCGCTGTCCGCAGGTTCCCCACGGCGTTGTCGATCGCCCCGCTGGCGCGCCGGTAGCCGTCGAGCGCTTCGCTGTTTCCCGTCATCACGTATTCGCTTGCGCGCAACTCGGCCGTGTTCACCAGTGCGCGAAGTGTCGCATCGATGCGATCGGCGGCGTGCAGCCGTTCGATCGCGGTGCCGGAATCGAAATAGGCGCGACCGCCCGATATCGCGAGGTAGCCGGCACCCGCGAGGAACAGCCCGCCCACGATGAAAGCGGCGAGGATGCGAAAGGCTGCGGAGGATCGGAATTTCATCGGGACGCGGGGTAAAGCGCTCTGCGGACGCAGTAAGACACTGAAATCAAAGCAACGTCCGCGCCAGGTTGCCCCAAAAAGCAAAAACTGCTATTTTTCAATGCTTTCCCGTATTTCCGCCGGTCTCCGCGTCATGCCCGCCCGTACGCTTTACGACAAGCTTTTCGACAGCCACGTAGTTGCTTCCGAGTCCGACGGTACTTCGCTGCTCTATATCGACCGTCACCTGGTCCACGAAGTCACCAGTCCGCAGGCCTTCGAGGGCCTCAAGCTCGCCGGCCGCAAGCCGTGGCGGGCTTCGTCGATCGTGGCGACCGCGGACCACAACACGCCGACGCGCAACTGGTCGGCGGGTCTCACCGACCCGATCTCGCGCACGCAGGTCGAGACGCTCGACCGCAACATGGCCGAGGTCGCACCCAAGGCGTATTTCCCGTTCCTCGACAAGCGCCAGGGCATCGTTCACGTGATCGGGCCCGAGTCGGGCGCGACACTGCCCGGGATGACGATCGTGTGCGGCGACTCGCATACGAGCACGCACGGCGCGCTCGCAGCGCTGGCCTTCGGCATCGGGACCTCCGAGGTCGAGCACGTGCTTGCTACGCAATGCCTGCTCACGCGCAAGCTCAAATCGATGCTGATCCGGGTCGACAACCGCCTGCCTGCCGGCGTGACGGCGAAGGATCTCATCCTGTCGATCATCGGCCGCATCGGCACCGCCGGTGGAACGGGATACGCGATCGAATTCGGAGGCGATGCGATCCGCGCGCTTTCCATCGAAGGTCGCATGACCGTATGCAACATGGCGATCGAGGCGGGCGCGCGCTCGGGCATGGTGGGTGTCGACGAGATCACGCTCGACTACGTCAAGGGACGACCGTTCGCGCC
This sequence comes from Casimicrobiaceae bacterium, assembly GCA_035542515.1. Taxonomy (GTDB): domain Bacteria; phylum Pseudomonadota; class Gammaproteobacteria; order Burkholderiales; family Casimicrobiaceae; genus VBCG01. Next base: position 3,176 of record DATKLH010000465.1, on the reverse strand, counting down.
GCGCGATGCGCTGTGGGATCGCGCCGTGTCCTACTGGCGCACGCTGGCGACCGATTCCGAAGCGGTATTCGACAAGACGCATGTGTTCGATGCCGCGGCGGTCACGCCGCAGGTGACCTGGGGCACTTCGCCGGAGATGGTCGCGGCGATCGACGGTCGCGTGCCGGACCCGGATCGCGAGCGCGATGCCACGCGCCGCGAAGGCATCGAGCGCGCCCTCGAATACATGGGTCTTCAACCCAACACGGCGATGAGCGACATCCGCATCGACAAGGTGTTCATCGGTTCGTGCACCAATTCGCGGATCGAGGACTTGCGTGAGGCCGCGTCGATCGCGCGCGGGCGCCGGGTGGCGGGCAGCGTGAAGCTCGCGATGGTCGTGCCCGGATCGGGTCCGGTGAAGGCGCAGGCCGAAGCCGAGGGACTCGACCGCATTTTCCGTGACGCGGGATTCGAATGGCGCGAGCCCGGTTGCTCGATGTGCCTCGCCATGAACGAGGACCGCCTCGAGCCCGGCGAGCGCTGCGCGTCGACGTCGAACCGCAATTTCGAGGGCCGCCAGGGTACCGGCGGACGCACCCATCTGGTCAGTCCCGCCATGGCCGCTGCCGCCGCGGTGGAGGGACGCTTCGTCGACGTGCGTCGACTGTATCGCTAGCCCGCGGAGCTGGAAAGATGATCCGGAGATTGCTCGCACTCGCCCTGCTTGGCGCCTTTGCGTCGACGATCGCTGCGTGCAACACCATCGAAGGTGTGGGCAAGGATGTCAAGGCGACCGGCGAGGCGGTCGAGAAAGCTGCGGAGAAGAACAAGCGCTACTGAGAACCGGTTGATAGTCGATGGTTGATGGATTGCGCCGAGGCGCCTGATCCCACCGGTCCAATCGATTCCGCCTTCCGTTACAGATCGCGGACCGATCGCCAGCGCTGTGGATGGTCATGACCGTCCGCGCGACCATCGACCATCAACCATCGACCATCGACCATCGACCATCAACGGTTCAGCATCATGCAACCCTTCACCATCCACACCGGCCTCGTCGCCCCGCTCGATCGGGCCAACGTCGACACCGACGCGATCATTCCCAAGCAGTTCCTGAAGTCGATCAAGCGCTCGGGCTTCGGGCCGAACCTGTTCGATGCGTGGCGTTATCTCGACCGTGGCGAGCCGGGCATGGACAACGCGCGGCGACCGCTCAATCCCGATTTCGTGCTGAACCAGCCGCGTTACCGCGGCGCATCGATTCTGCTCGCACGCGCCAACTTCGGCTGCGGAAGCTCGCGCGAGCACGCGCCGTGGGCGCTCGCCGACTACGGATTCCGCGCGCTGATCGCGCCGTCGTACGCGGACATCTTCTTCAACAATTGTTTCAAGAACGGCCTGCTGCCCATCGTGCTGCCCGAGTCGCAGGTGTCGCGCCTGTTCGACGAGGTGACCGTGTTTCCCGGGTTCACGCTCGTCATCGATCTGCCCGCGCAGAGCGTCGCGACACGCGATGGTGCGCTGCGGTTCGGCTTCGACATCGAGCCGTTCCGCAAGCATTGCCTGGTCAATGGCTACGACGACATCGGGCTGACGCTTCAGCACGCCGACGAGATTCGCGCGTTCGAGGCGAAGCGGTTGGCGGAGCAGCCGTGGTTGGCATGAACCACAACCGCGGGGTCAGGGATTAGGGATTAGGGGTTAGCCTGCCTGCGACGAACACCGTGCGGATCGTCCGCTTTCAATGCGCTGCTTGACCTCGAGTTGAATGTCGGGCGCCCCTTTGCCGCGCGCTCGATCACACTAGCCCCCAACCCCTAGTCTCCAGCCCCGCGTTCCGAGATGCTCATAGCCCTCCTCCCCGGCGACGGCATCGGCCCCGAGATCGTCGCGCAAGCGCAACGCGTTCTCGAGTTGCTTCGCGCCGAAGGCCTGTCGCTGCAACTACAGGCCGCACCCTTCGGCGGCGCAGGCTACGACGCCGCGGGGCATCCATTGCCGCCGGCAACCCTCGAGCTCGCACAGCGTGCCGACGCCATCGTGCTCGGAGCGGTCGGCGGACCTCGCTATGACAAGCTCGCGCGCGAGCTGCGGCCCGAGCAGGGCTTGCTTGCGATTCGCAAGGCGCTCGGGCTCTTCGCCAACCTGCGCCCGGCGCAGCTCTTTCCAGAGCTTGCGGAGGCATCCACGCTCAAGCCGGAAGTCGTCGCGGGGCTCGACCTTCTGATCGTCCGCGAGCTCACCGGGGATATCTACTTCGGTCAGCCGCGCGGCCGCCGCACCAACGCGCAAGGCGAAGTCGAAGGCTTCGACACGATGCACTACAGCGAAGGCGAGATCCGCCGCATCGCCAAAGTTGGATTCGAGGCGGCTCGCAAGCGCAATCGCAAACTGACCTCGGTCGACAAGGCCAATGTGCTCGACACGAGCATCCTCTGGCGCGAGGTGGTGAGCGCTGTTGCGCGCGACTACCCGGACGTTGCGCTCAGTCACATGTACGTCGACAACGCGGCGATGCAGCTCGTGCGCAATCCCAGGGGCTTCGACGTGATCGTGACGGGCAACCTGTTCGGCGACATCCTGTCCGACGAGGCATCGATGCTCGCCGGATCGATAGGCATGCTGCCCTCCGCATCGCTCGATGCGAACGGCAAGGGCCTGTACGAACCCATCCACGGCAGCGCACCCGACATCGCCGGACAGGACAAGGCCAATCCGCTGGCGACGATGCTGTCGGTGGGCATGATGTTCCGTCACACCTTCAGTCGCGCCGATATCGCCGACCGTATCGAAGCCGCGGTGCGCACGGTGCTGCAGCAAGGCGCGCGGACCGCAGACATCGCGCGCCCTGGCGAGCAGTCGATCGGAACGCGCGCGATGGGCGATGCGGTGATGGCAGCCTTGCACTCCCGACGATGAGCGCGACGCCGGCCATCGTCGTGCGGCGCGCCGAGCCGCGCGACGCCGAAGCGCTGCAGCGTACCTTCGCAGCGCCCGGCGCGATGGCCGGTACCCTGCAATTGCCGTTTCCCTCGACGGCCGATTGGGCCCGGCGCATCGCCGACTTTCCCTCCGGTGACTTCTTCCTGGTCGCGGAGGTCGCAGGCGAGGTCGTCGGCAATCTCGGCCTGCACGCTGCGTCGCGTTCGCCGCGCCGGCGTCACGCCGGTACCCTCGGCATGTGCGTGCGCGAC
>DATKLH010000464.1:0-7837 GCA_035542515.1 Casimicrobiaceae bacterium | reverse complement strand
GCTGCATTTCCGCGACGGTGTCGTCCGGCATGGTCCGAACCAGCGCCACGCCGGGAACGTCCCACGTCTCGGTGTATTCCTCGCGCGGATCGCAGACCGTCACCTGGTAGTCGAGACCCACCGCGATCTGCGCGAGGTACTTCGACAGTTGCGATGCGCCGATGACGAGCATGCGATAGCGTGGACCGTGGATGGTCGTGAGGACAGCGCCGTCGAAAGCCAGGCTGTCGCTGGCGCGCGCCGGCTGAAGCGTCGCGGCACCCGACACGAGCTCGAGTCGCCGCGCCACCAGCCGGCCGGCCTCGATCTCGCGCAGCAGATCGCGCATGCCCGATTGCGGAGTCAGCGGCTCGAGCACGAGCTGGATCGTGCCGCCGCAGGGCAAGCCGAAGCGACGCGCCTGGTCGGCGCTCACGCCATAGGTCACCGAATCGCAACGCGTCGCGTGCATGCCTTCGCGACGCACGCGATCGACGATGTCGTCCTCGATGCATCCGCCGGACACCGATCCGACCACGTGACCATCGTCGCGAACGGCCAGCATGGCGCCCTCGGGGCGCGGCGAGCTGCCCCAGGTCTTGACCACCGTGACGAGCAGCACGCGCCGGCCGGCTTGGAGCCATTCCGCGCTGCGTTTGAGGACTTCGAGATCGACGCTGTCCATCGCATGTCTCCGGAGGCCTCCGCTAGCGGAAGCCCCCACGGGAATACAGGAACGCCAGGAGCACGATGATCGCGATGATGGCGGCGTAACGCACCCAATGGGCGCTGTCGTTACCCTCCCGCTCGCCCTGCCCTGGAGGCTTCGACATCCCGGCCGGCGCAACAGTTTCGCCGGGTCCGCCCCCCTCCGGTGCGCCGACGCGCCTGGTGAAGCTCGAGAAGAAGTCCTCGGTGAGCTTCGCCGCAGCACCGTCCACCAGCCGCGATCCCACTTGCGCGAGCTTACCACCCACCTGCGCCTTGGCGGCGTAGCTGAGCTCCGTCTGTCCGTTGCCGTTGTCACCGAGGCTCACGCGCGCCTCGCCGTTGGCGAATCCCGCAGCGGCGCCCTGCCCTTGGAACTTCAGCGTGTACCCGATGGGCGGGTTGCGATCGATGAGCTGAACCTTGCCGTTGAAGCGCGCTGCGACCGGGCCGATGCGCGCTGCGACCACCGCGCGCCACTCCTCGTCGGTCACGCGTTCGAGCGATTCACAGCCGGGAATGCATGCCTTGAGCACTTCGGGATCGTTGAGCGCCTCGTAGACGCGTTCGCGCGACGCATCGATGATCCGGGTTCCGACCAGGTCCATGATCTCTCGCCGGGTCAGGCCGCGATGTCGAGCTGCGGTGCGCGTGCATGACTGTGCGCGAGCACCTGCGCGAGGTCGCGGAGCGATTCGAGGTTGTGCACCGGAAGGAAGTCGTCGACATACGGCAACAGTGCGCGAATGCCCGCCGGGCGCGCCTCGAAACCGGCGTAGCGCAACAGCGGGTTGAGCCATACCACGCGCGCAGCCGATTTCGCCAACCGCTCCGCTTCGAAGGCGAGTCCCCCGGCCGCGTCGGCATCGAGACCGTCGGAGATGAGCATCACCACTGCATTCTGACCCAGCAGCCGACGCGACCAGCGGCGATTGAATTCCGCGAGACACGCCCCGATGCGCGTTCCGCCGGCCCAATCGTCGACGGCGGCAGCCACACGTGCGAGCGCGACATCGACGTCGCGATGCTTGAGATGGCGCGTGATGTTGGTGAGTCGCGTGCCGAAGGTGAGCACGTGAACGCGATGGCGATCGTTGGTGATCGCGTGCAGGAAGTGCAGCAGCATGCGCGCGTAGCGATCCATCGATCCGGAGATATCGCAGAGCACGACCAGAGGCGGCGTGCGTCGCTGGCGCATGCGGAAGCGCAATGGCGCAATCGCGCCCGCAGCGCCGGTCATGCCGCGCAAGGTCGCGCGCAGATCGACCCGATGACCATGCGGCGCAGCGTGCGTTCGGCGGATGGTTCGCAGCGGCAGCGGCAGCTTGAGGCGCGCAAGCATCGCCTTCACTTGCGCGAGCTCTTCCACGGTCATGGTCGCGAAATCCTTGTGCTGCAGGACCTCGCGTGGCGAGAAGGTGAACGTCGCGTCGAATTCCAGGGGCTCGGGTGCGGCCGAATCGGGGGGCGGCGCGGCCGGCGGCAACATCGCCTGGGCGAGTCGCGCAGGAAGATCCGGCTGAGGCTCGTTCGCAGCGGCACGAGCCTTGGGCAAAAGCTGCGCGAGCGCGCGCTCGAGCAGCTTGGGATCGCGCCAGAACAGATCGAACGCCTGCTCGAACAACTCGAGGTGATCCTGGCGCGAGACGAGCACGGCGCACAGCGCTTCGCGAAAGTCCGTGCGGTTGGCAACGCCGACCGCCTGCACCGCGGCGAGCGCATCGAGCGCCTTCGCCGGGCCGACCGGCAGCCCCGCATGGCGCAGCAGGCGCACGAAGTAAACGACGTTGTCGGCGAAGCGCTGCTGCGGTTCCCCCTCCGAGCGCCAGCGTAGCGGCACCGGCCCGTCGGTCACAACGTCACGCCCTCCGCCCGGGCCTGCTCCACCAGCTTCGCGGCCGCGCCGGGAGGCAACGCCGCGACGTCGTCCTGGTACTTCAGCAGCACGCCCAGCGTGTCGGCGACGGTGAGCGGATCGAGTGCGACCTTGTCGAGCGCGAGCAGCGCCTGCGCCCAATCGAGCGTCTCCGCGATCCCGGGCGCCTTGAACAAGTTCATCGTGCGCAGGCGCTGCGTGAACGCGACGATCTCGCGCGCCAGCGATTCGGACGCACCGGGGCACTTGCGTCGCACGATCGCGAGCTCGCGCTGCGCGTCGGGATGATCGACCCAGTGGTAGAGGCAACGCCGCTTGATCGCGTCGTGGATCTCGCGTGTGCGATTGCTCGTGATGACGACGATCGGCGGATGCGCCGCGCGGATCGCGCCGAGCTCGGGTATGGTGATCTGGAAGTCGGAGAGAACCTCGAGAAGGTATGCCTCGAACGGCTCGTCGGCACGATCGAGCTCGTCGATGAGCAACACCGGCGGAATCCCGTCCTCGGGCGAGAGCGCTTCGAGCAGCGGACGCTTGAGGAGGAAACGCGTGGTGAAGATGTCGTGCGCAAGCTCGTTGCGCGCAACGCCGCCGGCCGCTTCGGCGAGCCGGATCTCGATCATCTGCCGCGGGTAGTTCCACTCGTACACGGCCGCGGCCGTATCGAGTCCTTCGTAGCACTGCAGGCGGACCATCTCACGGTTCAGGCCCGACGCGAGCACCTTGGCGATCTCGGTCTTGCCCACGCCCGCTTCGCCTTCGAGAAAGAGCGGACGGCGCATCTTGAGCGCCAGGAAGACAGCGGTCGCGAGACGGCGATCGGCGAGATAGTCCTGCCCTTCGAGCAGCGCGAGCGTCGCGTCGACGCTGTCGGGAAGGGTGGGCAGCTTCATGGAAGATTTCCGGGCGACCAATCGGGAAGGCTTCAATCGCCCGGAAGCATAGCAAGCGGCGCGTGCTGGCCGCGCCAATCGCTCAACCGGCGGCGGCCACCGCACGCGAGGCGAGCACCGGGATGAGATGGGCGCGATACTCCGGCGAGCCGTGCAGGTCGTTGTTCAGTCCCGTCGAGTCGATCTTCACCTGCTTCGCAGCATCGGCGGACCATTGCCGGCCCAGCGCATCCTCGAGCGGCTTGCTGCGGAACGCGCACGGGCCTGCCCCGCTGACGGCGACCCGCACGCCCTGCGGTCCCTGCGCCACGAACACGCCGACCAGCGCGAAGCGCGATGCGGGATTGGGAAACTTCACGTACGCCGCCTTGCTGGCAAGCGGGAACGTGACGGAAGTGATGATCTCGTCGGGCGCGAGCGCGGTTTCGAACAGGCCCTTGAAGAAGTCGTCCGCGTTGATCTTGCGCTTGTTGGTGTTGACCGTCGCGCCGAGCGCGAGCAGCGCCGAGGGCCAATCGGCCGCAGGATCGTTGTGCGCGATCGAGCCACCGAGGGTGCCCATGTTGCGCACCTGACGGTCGCCGATGCCTTCGGCCAGTGCCGCAAGAGCCGGCAACGATTGTTTGACGATGTCCGACGACGCCACTTCGGCGTGGCGTGTCATCGCACCGATGGTCAATCCGTTGCCGTCCTTGCGGATGCCCTTCAGCTCGGGAATGGCGCCCAAGTCCACGAGCGTGCCGGGTTGGGCGAGTCGGAGCTTCATCGCGGCGACCAGACTCTGTCCACCGGCAAGGGCCTTCCCTCCGGATTGTGCGAGCGCGCTCGCCGCAGCGGCGAGCGATTCAGGCTTGCGATATTCGAATGCGTACATGGAATTCCTCCGTCGTCGTTCCGATGATCGGAACCCAGCGACGTTTGCTGCAAGTCACTGGGTCCCGGCCTGCGCCGGGACGACGCGTTCAGTTATGCATGGGTGACCACGGCGATGCGTCGCTTCAAACTCATGCGCTTCCCGCCCTTGCCTGCCGGATCGCATTCCAAACGCGCGCGGGCGACGCCGGCATGTCGAAATGCTTCACGCCGACGGGTGCAAGTGCATCCATCACCGCGTTCATCAGCGCGGCAGGTGCACCGATCGCGCCCGCCTCGCCGCAGCCCTTCGCACCCAGCGGGTTGTGCGTGCACGGCGTGACGCGCGTCGATACCTTGAACGACGGGACATCGTCGGAGCGCGGCAACGCATAGTCCATCAGGCTTCCGCTGAGCAGCTGTCCGCTCTCGGGGTCGTAAACGCAACGTTCGAGCAGCGCCTGGCCGATGCCCTGGGCAAGCCCGCCATGGACCTGGCCCTCGACGATCATCGGATTGATGATGTTGCCGAAGTCGTCGCACGCCGCGAACTGCGCGACCTGCACCGTTCCGGTCTCGGGATCGATCTCCACTTCGCAGATGTGCGTGCCGGCCGGGAAGGTGAAGTTGGTCGGATCGTAGAACGCGGTCTCGTCGAGTCCGGGCTCGAGCTTGTCGAGCGGATAGTTGTGCGGCACGTACGCGGCCAGCGCGATCTCGCCGAAGGTCTTGCTGCGATCGGTGCCGGCGACGGTGAACTTGCCATCCTTGAACTCGATGTCGGTGTCGGCGGCCTCGAGCAGATGCGCGGCGATCTTCTTGCCCTTCGCGACGATCTTGTCGAGCGCCTTCACGATCGCGGTTCCACCCACCGCGAGCGAACGCGAGCCGTAGGTCCCCATGCCGAACGGCACGCGCCCGGTGTCGCCATGGATCACGTCGACGTTCTCCACCGGCATGCCGAGCCGTGCGGCGACGATCTGCGCGAACGTCGTCTCGTGTCCCTGACCGTGGCTGTGCGAGCCGGTGAACACGCTCACACTTCCCGTGGGATGCACGCGCACCTCCCCGGCCTCGAACAATCCCGCCCGTGCGCCCAGTGCGCCGGCCACATTGGACGGCGCGAGCCCGCACGCTTCGATGTACGACGCGTAGCCGATGCCGCGCAGCTTGCCGCGCTTCTGCGATTCAGCTTTCCGTTTCGCAAACCCCGCGACGTCGGCCAGCTCCATCGCGCCCTGCAACGTCTTGTCGTAGTCGCCGATGTCGTAGTTCAAGGCCACCGGTGTCTGGTAGGGGAAGGTGCGAATGAAATTGCGCCGACGGATCTCGTCCTGCGCGATGCCCATCTCCGCGGCGGCCTGGTGCACGATCCGCTCGACGACGTAGGTTGCCTCGGGCCGTCCCGCTCCGCGATAGGCGTCGACCGGCGCGGTGTTGGTAAAGGCCGCAGTCACCTCGCAATAGATCGCCGGGGTGGTGTATTGGCCCGCGAGCAGCGTCGCGTAGAGGATGGTGGGAATGCACGACGCGAACGTCGAAAGGTACGCGCCCATCGCGGCCGTGGTATGCACCCTGAGCGCCAGAAACTTGCCTTGCGCATCGAGCGCGAGCTCGGCATGCGTGACATGGTCCCGACCGTGCGCATCGGCGAGGAATGCTTCGCTGCGGTCCGCGGTCCACTTGATCGGGCGCCCCACGCGCTTGGTCGCCCACACCAGCGCGGTTTCCTCGGCATAGAGGTAGATCTTCGAGCCGAAACCGCCACCGACGTCGGGGGCGATCACACGCACCTTGTGCTCCGGCAGACCCAGCACGAACGCCGTCATGAGCAGGCGCTCGACGTGCGGGTTCTGGTTCGAAACGTACAGCGTATAGCCGTCGTCGGCCGAGTTGTACGAGGCCACCGCTGCGCGCGGCTCGATCGCGTTGGGGACGAGCCGATTGTTGACGATGTCGAGCTTGGTCACGTGCGCCGCCTGCGCGAACGCGGCATCGACCGCGGCCTTGTCGCCGAGCGCCCACGTGTAGCACCTGTTCCCCTGCGCCTGTTCGTGGATCTGCGGCGCACCGGGCTTGAGCGCATCGGCGGGATTCACCACGGCGGGCAGCACGTCGTAGTCGACCGCGATCGCTTCGGCGGCGTCCTTCGCCTGGTTCAGCGATTCGGCGATCACGAGCGCGACCGGATCGCCGACATAACGCACCTTGCCTTGCGCGAGCACCGGATGCGGCGGTTCGCTCATCGGCGTTCCGTCGACGCTGGTGATGAGCCAGCCGCACGGCAGGCCGTTGACACCTTGCAAATCCGCACTCGTGAACACGTCGATCACGCCGGGCGATTGCTTCGCTACGCTGACGTCGATGCTGCGAATCGTCGCATGCGCGTGCGGCGAGCGCAGGAAGTAGCCGTAGGTCTGGCGCGGCATCGTGACGTCGTCGGTGAACTGCCCGCGGCCGGTGAGAAAGCGCTGGTCTTCCTTGCGGCGTACCGCCTGGCCGATCGGAGAGCCCAGTTGAGCCGATTCGTTGGCGCCCATGGTCGCCTCCTATTTCGCCATCGCCGCGGCGCCCTGCTGCACCGCCTTGACGATGTTGTGATAGCCGGTGCAACGGCACAGGTTGCCTTCCAGCTCCTGACGGATGACCTGCTCGTCGGCGTTGGGATAGCGGTTCACCAGATCGATGGCGCTCATCACCATGCCCGGCGTGCAGAAGCCGCATTGCAGGCCATGGCATTCCTTGAACGCGGCCTGCATCGGATGCAACGTGCCATTGCTCGCGATGCCCTCGATGGTGATCACCTGCGCGCCTTGCGCCTGTGCGGCGAGCACGTTACAGGCCTTCACGGCGCGCCCGTCGAGCAGCACCGTGCACGCGCCGCACTGCGCGGTGTCGCAGCCCACGTGCGTCCCGGTGAGTCCGAGCTGATTGCGAATGAAGTCGACGAGGAGCATGCGCGGATCGACCTCGGCGCGCTCCTGCCTGCCGTTGACCGTCAGGGCGATGGAAATGGACACGGGACACTCCTCCAGCGAAAAGGGAATCGCGGCTTGCTACCCGGCGCCGCTGTTGTTCGTTGCGGGGGATGAAGAATACTGCGCCGACCGGCTCAGGGCAATGCGACGGCACGCGGGCGTGCTGCTTGGGCACGACTGCGGCGGGCGCCAGGCGTCCGCGCCGCGCGAACGGCATCGCATCGTTGCGCGACTTTACCGCGGCCACGCGAGCGTGACGCCGCCACCCCCGAACTGACCGCGCGCGCCGATCAGCAGATCGCCCCCGGATCCGAGGAACACGATGGCGACCAACAGGCCGCACACCGACAACGCACCGAAGGCGATCGCGCCAAGGTCGAGGTCGCCCAGAACCGAGACGATGCTGGCCGGCGGACGTCGAACGAACTCCTGCCAGGCGAGCTCGCGCGCAAGTTGATCACGGTCGAAGTTGCGCAACGCGTCGCTGTGCAGCAGCCGCCACGGCAATTGCACCAGGGCCAGCAGACCGGCGAGCACGCCCCACGCCAGCT
>DATKLH010000463.1:0-2449 GCA_035542515.1 Casimicrobiaceae bacterium | reverse complement strand
GCGCGGGAACGGTAAAGGAGGTTGCAGCCGGCGTAGCTTCGGCGGCGCTCGCGGCCGAGTCGGCTTTGCGTGGCGCGTCGGCCTTGACCGGCGGCGCGTCCGCCGCGCTGACAGGCAGCGCGATGGCGCACGCGACAAGTGCGCACAGGAGGAGACGATGCATGACGCGATGCTGCAAAAGCGAGTGATTATACTGCTCGCCATGTCGGCGCGACACCAACCCAACCTGCTGCGCCTGGCGGCGATCCTGCTCGCCGTCATGCTGAGCACGCTCACGTCGGCCCATGAGCCCGATGCGCAGGAGATCGCGTTGCGCTCGCTGATCGATGCGGAGCTCGGGTTCGCACGCATGGCGCACGAGCAAGGCGTGCGCGCTGCGTTCCTCGCGAACTTCGCCGATGACGGCATCGCCTTCGAGCCCGCGCCCGTGCGGCTACACCAGGCGTGGAGCGCGCGTCCGGCACCGGCCGATCCGATGGCCGTCAAGCTCGAGTGGCAGCCCGCGCAGGTCGGCGTGTCGCGCAGTCACGATATGGGCTACAGCACCGGACCGTACACGCTCACCGATTCGAGGCAACCCGGCGTGGTGCGTCACGGCGTCTTCTTTTCGGTGTGGCAGCGCAACGCCCACGGAACCTGGAAGGTCGGGCTCGACGCTGGAATCACCACACCCGACACGGTCGATTTCGTTGCGCTTGGAGCGGCGCCTCGTCCCACGTTTACCGGACGCGGGAATGTGCAAGTGGAGCAACGTCGCCTGCTGGCGATCGAACGGCGTACACACGAGGCGGCTGAGGTTGCGCGCGACCAGCGTGCCTACGGGACATTGCTCGCGACGGATGCGCGCCTGCATCGCGAAGGCATGGCGCCAGTGGCGGGGCGCGCCCGCGTCGCCGCGGAGATGGCCTCGCGCGCCCAGCGCATCGAATGGTCGCCGATCGAAGCACGCGTCGCGCGATCGGCCGACATGGCGGTCACCTACGGCCGGTATCGCGAGACGAAGGGCACGAACGCGGCGAGCGAGGGCTACTACGCGCATCTATGGCTGCGCGACCGAGCCGGCGTCTGGCGACTCGCTTACGACATCGCCCGGCCCGCATCCTGACACGCATGCGGGAATAGCGGGCCACGAGCGTTTGTTTGTGCAGGACGTCCCCGCACATTGCATCGGGAGGTTCCATGGCACGTCGTTGGCTCGCCTTGTGGTTGTGCTGGCTTGCGCTCCTCGCAATACCGGCGCATGCATCGTTTCATCTGTTCGTCATCGACCAGGTGTATTCCAACTCCGATGGCAGCGTGCAGTACATCGTGATGCGCGAAGCCTCCGGTGCGAACGGCGAAAACTTCTGGAGCGGCAACACGATCGCCACGACCAATTCGGCAGGCGTACAAAAGAGCTTTCGCTTCCCGTCGAACCTTCCATCGAGCAACACGGCCAGTCGCAGCGTGCTGATCGGGACAGCCGCGTTTGGCGCGGTGAGCGGTGTCGCGCCCGACTACACGATTCCCGAACGCTTCATCCCGGTGGACGGGGGAAGCTTGAGCTACGCAAGCGGCACCGATCGTATCAACCTGCCTGCGCTGCCCATCGATGGGTTCAGCGCGATCAACCGCAACGGCACACCGGTTCCGGCCACGCCGCGAAACTTCTCGAACGTGAGCACCACGATGACCACGCTGCCGGTCACGAGCGTGGAGTATTACAACGCAACGCTCGACCATTACTTCATCAGCTCACTCGCGCCCGACATCGACGCACTGGACTCGGGGCGGATCGCGGGATGGGCCCGCACCGGGAAGACATTCCTCGTGTATGCGTCGTCGCAGGTGGCGGGGCCGCCGGTGACCGCGGTGTGCCGCATCATCATTCCCCCGCCACACGGTGACTCGCACTTCTTCGGCCGTTCGGCGCAGGAATGCAACGACACGCTCGCGAAGTTCCCGTTCATGTCGCAGGAGACGCCCAACGCGTTCTACGTGGTACTGCCCACCAACGGAACGTGCCCGCAGGGTAACGTGCCCGTCTACCGCGTGTTCGACAATCGCGCCGATGCGAACCATCGTTACATGACTGATCGCGCGGTGCGTGATGCGATGGTGTCCACCGGGTGGGTGGCGGAGGGCGACGGCGACGACCTGGTGGTGATGTGCGCGCCCGGCGCGATTGCGGCCACTACGGCCGTCACCACGACCGATCCGCCGGTTGGCGGCGACCCTATGAATCCCCCGCCGCCGATGTACTGCACGCCCGACCCGTATCGGTACGGTTGCCTACCTTAGCACCCAAGGCATAAAGGCGATGCGCTCACGCGTGCGCGGATTCGCGCGTGCCGGCCGACCCGTCGGCATCCGCCGCGTATTCCTCGGGCGGTATGCAGCTGCAGAACACGTTGCGATCGCCGTAGACGTTGTCGATGCGCGCGACCGGCGGCCAGTACTTGCCTGTGCG
>DATKLH010000462.1:0-2794 GCA_035542515.1 Casimicrobiaceae bacterium | reverse complement strand
GACCACCGCGTCGAGATGCGGAAGCGCCTGCGCGTATTTGCCTTGCGCGAACAGCACGCGAGCGAGATTGGGCTGGATGTTTGCAGCAGCGGCGGGTTGCGACGAGAGAAGTTGTTCGAAGCATCGCTGCGCGTCGTCGAGGGAGCCGGTCGCCTCGAGCGCAAGGCCGAGGTTGTTGAGGATCTGCGGATGCGACGGCACGCGTGCCAAGGCACGGCGCAGCAGACCCACGGCCGTGGAAAAGTCGCCGCGGTCGCCGGCAAGCGTGCCGAGTTGATACAAGGCTTCGGGATCGTCGGGCGCCTGGTCGAGGACCTGCTGCCACGCGTCGCCCGCGCGGGCATCGTCGATCGCGCTGAGACACAAGGCACGCAAGCGCAATGCGCCGCGATCGCCTGGTATGACCGTGAGCGCCGACTCGACGATGGCAAGCGCTTCGGTCCCGCGACCTTGTGCAAGCGCTTGCTGCGCACGCAGCAGCTCGCTCGCGGTGGAGTGCATCATCGCGCGGCCCGCGCCTGCAACGCTGCGGCGAGTTGCGCGACGACGCCGGACCAGTCGCCTGCACGCGGCTGTCGGAACAGCCGCACCAGCGGGTACCAGCGAGTGCTATCGGATGATCCCCAGCGCCAATCGGCGGCGAACGCAAGCATCAGCCACACCGGCTTGCCAAGCACGGCGCCGAGATGGCCGATGCTCGTGTCGACCGAGACGACGAGATCGAGCTCCGCGACCATCGCCGCGGTGCCGTCGAAGTCGTTGCGCGCGTCGAGCAGCACCATATCGCGAGCTGCCGGCACTCGCGCCATCTCGAGCTCCGCATCACCTTTCTGCAACGAATACCAGGTCACCGAAGGCATCTCCAGCAGCGGTGCAAGCGCGATCAACGGACAGGAGCGCCGGCGATTGAGCGTGTTGCCGCTCGCGCCGTTCCACGAGAGGCCGACGCGCAATCGGCTGCGGCTGTGCTCTTCGATCTGTTCGCGAACGAGCGAGCGTCGTTTCCAGTCCGCGAGCATGTACGGGATGCGAGCTTCGATGCGGTCGACCGTGACGCCCAGCAGGTGCGGCAGCGAGAGCAACGGTACATGCATGTCGTGGTCGGGAAACACATCCCCTTCGCGCACGACCGTGCTTACGCCTGGGGCGGTGGCGACAAGATGGACCAGAGGTGGAGGTGCTTCGACGATGATTCGCGCGCCGCGCGCCACAAGGTCCGGCACGAAGCGAATGAATTGCAGCGTGTCGCCGAGGCCTTGCTCGCGCGTGATCAGGACCGTCTTGCCCGTCACGCTCTCGCCGTGCCAGCGCGGTGTGGTCAGCGGCGCTCCGTGACGCCGGAACTCCGGGATCGATAATCGCCATTCGTACTCGCGCCATCCTTCCGCGTAGTGACCCTTGGCGAGCAGGGCAAGCGCAAGATTCCAGTGGGCCTGCGCGTAATCGGGTGCGATGCCGATGGCGCGGCGATACGCGAGGATCGCCGTATCGACGTCGCGTTGCGCCATGCTCGCGAGGCCCAGGTTGCTCCAGGCCGCAGCATGCCTCGGCTGCAACGTCAGCGTTTGATTGAAGGCGGCGATCGCGTCGTCGTAGCGATCGAGTGCCGTCAGCACCAGACCGAGATTGTTGTGGAACTCCGGTTCGTTGGGCACGCGCGCGATCGCACCCTCGATGAGCGGCAGTGCCTGCTCGGGTCGCTCCCGCTGGTATTCGATGACGCCCAGGTAATGCATCGCCATGGCATTGGCCGGCTCGGTCGCAAGCACCGCGCGATATTGTTCCTCGGCGGCGTCGAGATCTCCGCGCTGATGGGCTGCCAGCGCGATCTGCAGCCGTTGTGCCACCGGCATCCTGGATGCGCTAGGCCGGCTGCTTCCCAGCGCACTGCCGAACTGACCTTCGATCGCGCCATGGCAGATCTTGTAGCGCTTCCCGCTGCCGCAGGGACAGGGATCGTTGCGTCCCACCACCGGTCCCCGCGCAACCGCGCTTTGCGCTTGCGCGAGCAGCACGCGTATCTCGCGATCGTTCGGCACCACCGCAAGCCTGCGCTGCGCAAGCGCCGTTGCAGCGCTCCACAGTCCCATTCCCACGCAGTTGCGCGTGAGCTGGACCAGCTCGGTGGAACGCGCGATCGATTCCGACAAGTCCGGCGCCAGGGCGGCGAGCTGCTCCGGAGACATGACCCGCCCGAAATTCTCCAGGCCCTCGAAACCGAACGGCTTGCCGATGGGATGCCCCGAGGCGAAGGCGAATCGATCGGCGGTCGCGTCATCGGCGAATCGCACGCCGTGTTCACGTTCGAGCCGCGCGCGCAGCGTTCGTGCGATCACGACATTGTCGGCCTCGCCTGTGTTCATGTCGGCGCTGGACAGCGCGCCAAGAAGCTTGCGCGAGCGCAGCGAAAAGCCGCCGGATCCTGGGCCGACGCTTTCCGATCGAGCGTGCCGTCGTGCACCGACGTAGTCGAATTGGAGGAAGCGTGCATCCCAGGCTGCCGGATTGATCACGTATGCATCCCAGTGCACGACCAGGACATGCGGTGTGGTGACGTGATCGAGCAGTCCGCTCAGCATGAATCGGGCACGACTGGTGGGCGAAGCGACGGCATCGACGACGCTGACGTCGATGTCACCGGGGACGTTCGAGCTCCGAACGCGGTGCGCGCCGATCAGCACGCGCCGAGCAAAGCGTATCTCCTTCGAGGACTCTTCAAGGGCACGCAGCGCCAGCCCTTGTTCCGCCGTGTCGACGACCAGAAGCGTTACGGTGGGCAGGTCCAGCACGGCGC
>DATKLH010000461.1:0-4040 GCA_035542515.1 Casimicrobiaceae bacterium | reverse complement strand
GCCGCAGGATTGCAGGCGGCGCGCGATGCGTTCTACCGCGGCGACATCGCGAACACCATCGTTCGCTATCACCGCGACAACGGCGGTCTGTTGAGCGCGGAGGATCTGGCGACCTTCAGCGTTGCGATCGAGGCTCCGGTGCGCACCCAATTCAAGGGACTCGACGTTTACGCGTGCGGGCCGTGGTGCCAGGGACTCGCGCTGCTCGAGATGCTGAACATCGCGGAGGGCATCGACCTTGCGTCGATGGGCCACAACTCGCTGGATTACGTGCACGCGCTCGTCGAGACGATCAAGCTGGCGTTCGCCGATCGCGAGCGTTATCTCGGTGATCCGCGGTTCGTCGACGTGCCGGTGGACACGCTGCTGTCGAAAGAGTACGCCGCAGTGCGTCGCGCAGCGATGCGTCTCGATCGCGCTTGGCCGGGGTTGCCGCCCGCCGGCGAAATCGCTCGGGCGACTTCGCGACGCGACCCCTCTCCCTCGGCGCACAGGGCCGCGGCCGGCGCGCACGATACCTCGCACGTCAGCGTGATCGACAAGGAAGGCAACGTGTTCGCCGCCACGCCGAGCGACCCTTCGTACGACACGCCGGTCATTCCCGGCACGGGTTTGTGTCCGTCGTCGCGCGGATCGCAGAGCTGGGCCGATCCCTCGCACCCTTCCTCGGTGGCGCCGGGAAAGCGGCCGCGTCTTACGCCGATGGCTGCGCTCGCCATCCTTCCCGATGGCAGTCCGATGCCGATCGGTACGCCGGGCGGTGACGTGCAGGCGCAGGCGCTTCTTCAGGTCGTGTTGAACATGACCGAGTTCGGAATGAACCCGCAGCAGGCGGTGGAAGCGCCGCGCTTCGCTTCCTACAGCTTCCCCGATTCGTTCGAGCCGCACAGCTATTCGCCCGGCCTGGTCTACGTCGAGAATCGGGTAGCCGAGAACGTGCGTGCTGCGCTATCCGCGCGCGGTCACAAGGTCGAAGAGTGGCCCGAATTCGTGTGGCGCGCCGGTGCAGTGTGCGTGCAGCGCGTCGATCGTACATCCGGTGTGATCAGCGCGGGGGCCGATCCACGTCGGCCGTGCTATGCGGTGGGCTGGTAGCGCGTCGCGGCCGACGGTGCCGAAAAGCGCGGGAGTCGCTCCGGAAGGAGTCCGGTAGGCTTGTAGCGCAGCATCACGAGCAGGAGCGCAGCAACGAGGAACTCGCGGATCGCGGCCCCTTGCACCGCCGAGATGCCAGGCACCAGCGGGATCACGAAGCGGGTGGACTCGAGGAGGAAAACCACCGCGAACGCTCCAACGATCGCGCCGCGATTGTTGCCCAGTCCACCGGCGAGCAGTGCGAGCTTGATGTAGAGCGTAAAGAGCGGCACGAAAATGTCGGGCGCGATGTACGAGGTGTAGTGCGCGTACAGCGCGCCGGCGAGGCCGAGCGCCGCCGAGCCGATCGCGAACGCTTTCACCTTGAACAGCGTGACGTGCTTGCCGGCGACCGCCGCCACCTGCTCGTCGTCGCGGATCGCGCGGAGCACGCGACCGAACGGCGCGGTCCGCAGCCGTTCCGCGATCAGATAGGCGATCGCCACGATGATGCCGACGATCGCCAGGTAGAGGAGGTTGAACGCCTCGGGCGCGAGCGCGCCGCGATACGGACCCGGGATCCCCGAGATGCCGTCGGTCCCGTTGGTGAGCCACAGCGCGTTGCTTGCCACGATGCGTATCGTCTCGGCAAACCCGAGCGTGACGATGGCGAGATAGTCGCCGCGGAGGCGCGCGGTGATCAATGCCACGACCACGCCCACCAGCGCAGCCGCCACTGCTGCGGCAGCCATGCCTCCCGCCATCGCCCAACCGGCCTTGAGCGTCAGCAACGCGCTGACGTAGGCACCGACCGCGAAGAACCCGACCAGTCCGAGGTTCACCATGCCCGCGAAGCCCCAGATCACGTTCACGCCGAGCGCCATCAGGGCATAGATGCCGGCGGACACGGCCATGGCGATCAGGTAGTTCTCCATTGGGATGGGCGGTGGTTGATGGCGATGGGCGATGGGCGATGGGCGATGGTCGATAGTCGATGGGCGATGATCGAGGGCCGAGGGGCGATGGGCGAGGGCGAGGGGCGAGGGCGAGGGGCGCGAGGTGAGTCTTGATCAGCGTACCCCCTCATCCGTCGTTCCGGCGCAAGCCGGAACCCAGCGACTTTCGTTGCAATGGCGTCGAGAACACAACCATCACGGGTTCGCTGCATTGTCAGCGATCAGCGTACCCCTCATTCGTCGTTCCGGCGCAAGCCGGAACCCAGCGACTTTGAGTTGCATGGAGTGGACGACGCAAACGTCAGTGGCTTCCTGCGTTCGACCGGACGACAGATCCATGCACTCATGCTAATAAGCTCGCTGTCCCAGGATTCCACGCGGTCGCAGCGTGAGCACGAGCAGGATCGCGACGAAGCCCACGGCACTGCGGTAATCGGGAGATAGGAACAGCAGGCACAACTCCTCGCCGACGCCCACGGTCAGTGCGCCGATCACTGCACCGGGTATGCTTCCCAGCCCGCCGACCACCGCGGCCGCGAACACCGACAGGATCGAGCGGAAGCCGGTGAGCGGATCGATGGTGGTGTCCAGCCCGATCAGCATGCCGCCGAGCCCGGCGAGTCCCATGCCGACGAAGCTCACGATGCGGCCCATCGCCTCGGCGTTGATGCCCTTGATGCTCGCGAGCATCGCATTGTCGGCGACCGCGCGCATCGCCTTGCCGGTGCGCGTGAGCGCGAGAAACGCGAACAGCGCCAGCATCGTCACCGCCGAGATCGCGAGATTCTGCACCTGCTGCGGACCCACGCGAATGCCGGCAAAGCGCCAATCGCGCTGGATCGGAAGGTCGTAGCCGCGCAGCTCGTTACCGAACGCGAAGCGCACGATGTTCTCGAGCGCGATGGTGAGTGCGATCGATGCGATCGCCGTGGTGATGAAACCGGC
Organism: Casimicrobiaceae bacterium; assembly: GCA_035542515.1. GTDB lineage: Bacteria > Pseudomonadota > Gammaproteobacteria > Burkholderiales > Casimicrobiaceae > VBCG01. The sequence continues at coordinate 1,065 of DATKLH010000461.1, read as the reverse complement.
GGGCCGGAATCGCTTGAGGATCGCTTCGTCGCTGATCACCCCGACGCTGCCCGCCGCGACGAACGCGATGAGCACCGATGGCAGCAGTGACAGGTGCCACCACGCGTTCGCGATGTAGCCTGCGAACGCGCCGATCGTCGCATGCGAGGCGAGCGCGAAGTTCGGGAAGCGCAGCACCGCGTAGATGGCCGTGAGCCCGATCGCCGGAACGGCGAGGATCGTCCCGGCCATGATGCCGTTGACGATGAGCTGCGCGACCTCTGTCAGCGACGGCATGGTGCGTCAGGCGACCTTGAGCAGCTCGAACTTGCCGCCAGCGACCTTGTTGTAGCGAAACTTGCAGTCGACGATGTCGCCGATATCGGTGAAGTCGCACGGCCCGCTCGCGCCCTCGTAGTTGATCGCCACGCCTTGCGCGATCAGCTTGAGGCCTTCCACGGCGCTGTACACCTTGCGGCCGTTGCCCTGGCAGATGCTGCGCACGCTGTCGCGAATCGCTGTGCCGGTGGCGGCATTCGCCTTCGCAATCGCGAGCGATACCAGGCTCGCCCAGTCGGTCGCTTGCGTTTCGTACGAATCGGGTTCGGCGATGCCCAGTCGCTTGCGCGCGAGCTCGTAGGCGGGCGAGGTGACATCCGACGAAGGTTGCACCGTGATGACCCCTTCGGTGACTTCGTGCGGCAGCGCGTCCAGGACCTTGGTGGTGACCGCATACGATTGCGCGAAGCGCGGTCCCGAGTAGCCCGCGCGGTACAGGTCGCGCAACAGGATGGTGACATCGGGCGCATACCCGTTGAGGTAGATGAGGTCGGGGTTGGTCTTGAGCGCCTGGTCCACCTCCGAGCGATACGTCGTCTTGTCCTTGTCGTAGATCAGCGTGCCGACCATCTGCGAGCCCTTCTGCTTGAGCACTTCCGTGGCGCGCGTTTGGGTCGGCTCTGCGAACGGCGCCTGGATCGACAGCATGTAGCATCGCTTCACGCCCATCGATGCAATGAATTCCGCATGCTTGGCGGCCTGCAGGTAATTGTTCGGTTGCGTGCGGATCAGGTAGCCCTGGTGCGG
>DATKLH010000460.1:0-5574 GCA_035542515.1 Casimicrobiaceae bacterium | reverse complement strand
CGCGACCATCGCATGAACGAGCCGCTCCGCGGCGACCTTGCTGCGCTTGTAGGCGCCTACGGCAGCGCTCTCTTCGAGCAGAACGGTCTCGTCGGCCGGCGTGCCATCGGGTCGGAGTGCAAGCGTTGCGACGCTGCTCGTATAGACGATGCGCTCGATGCCTTCGCGCAGCGCCGCTTGCATGATCGTCCGGGTGCCCTCGACATTGGTTCGCACGATGTCGTCCGGATGCTTCGACCACAACCGGTAATCGGCTGCGGCATGCACGACGTAGCGCACGCCGCGAACGGCGCGCGCAACCGCCGCCGCATCGCGCATATCGCCTTCGACCACCTCCAGCGACAGGCCCGCGAGATTGGCGCGCGGACTGGACGCACGCACGAGCACACGAACGTCATAGCCGGCTGGCGCCAGGATGCGCGCAATCGCCGAGCCCACGAAGCCGCTCGCGCCGGTCAGCAGGATGAGGTCGTTGGCGCTCATGATGGTCGTGTTGGTGCGATTCTAGTCGTACGCATCGCGCACGTGGCGTGGCCGATGTTTGCAGCGCAGCGCGCCGATGCGCGGTATGGCGCTCGCATCTTGGGGTTGCGCACAACGCGCACGCATCACAGACTCGATTGGGGTAGGATCGCGCCTTCATGAAGACCGTTCCTGCGCTCGGGCACGACCAGGTGCTCGCCGCCATCGACGCGATCCGGCGTGCGCTCCAAAGCCGTGGCAAGGCCGCCGTCATCGCCATCGCCGATTCGCATGGCGAGTTGCTTGCGCTGCTGCGCATGGACGGCGCGCCATTGAGCTCGGTACAGGTGGCAAGCAACAAGGCGTACACCGCTGCGCGCCTGAGCCGTCCCACGCGCGTTCTTGGCGCGACGCTGCGCGAGCGCGGTACCGACATCGCGTTCTACGGCGATCCGCGCTACACAGGATTCGGTGGCGGACTGCCGGTGCTGATCGACGGAACGGTAGTCGGGTCGGTCGCGCTCAGTGGATTGAGCGATGCCGAAGACGAAGAGCTCGCAGCGCTGGGCGTTGCAGTGCTGCAGCAGACGGAGAAATCCGCCCACGACGGCTCAACCAAGACCCCGCCCGCATAAGCGGCCGTGCGGCGCTTGGCTTTCAGCAGGCATGCCCCCGGTTCTTGCCGGCCGATCGGCGCCGAGCCCCGTCCAGCCGATCGGCCTGACGTCATGCGCGCAAAAGTATCGTGCGAGGCGACGACACGTTCAAAGATCCCGATTGCGAACCGCCGCCCGAAACTTTTTCGGCGTCTTCGCTACAGCACCGATCCCATTCCGCCGTCGACGACGATCTGCTGGCCGGTGAGATAGGCGGCTGCGCTCGAAGCGAGGAAGATCGCTACGCCGGCAAGGTCGCACGGCACGCCCCAGCGATGCAACGGCACACGCTGGTTGACGCGCGCGACGAACGCGGCGTCCTGTCGCAGCTTCGCGCTCATGTCGGTCTCGAAATAGCCCGGCGCGATGCAGTTGCACGTGATTCCGAACTCACCCAGCTCGGCCGCCAGCGACCGCGTGAGGCCGGCGAGGGCTGCCTTCGACGCCGAATACGCATGGATCGTCGGCCGTCCGAGCAACCCGGTGAGCGAGCCGGTGAAGATGATCCGGCCGTAACGCTGCTGCATCATCGATTTGGCGGCCTGCTGGGCTGCGACGAAACAAGCGTCGAGATTGGCATTCATCACGCGCCGCCAGTCCGCCATCTCCCATTGCGCGAGGGGTCGTGCGTGATGCGTTCCGGCGTTGGCGATCAGGATGTCGAGCCGCCCATGTCCGGCAACGATCGCATCGATGGCCGCGCGGGTGGCCGATTCGTCGGTGGCATCGAACGCGGCCGTCGCTACCGACAAGCCGCGTTGAGCCAGCTCGTTCGCCGTGCTGTCGAGCGTTACGCGATCGCGACCGTTCAGCACCACATGGGCGCCCGCTTCCGCCAGGCCCTGCGCCATCGCGCGGCCGAGGCCGCGCGATGCGCCGGTGACCAGCGCAACCTGACCGCCGAGCGCGAACAACTCGTGCACGCGCGTTACGGCCCGCCCGCGGCCGGAAGCGTTGCGATCACCACCTGCTTGCCGTTCTCGACCTTGGTCATGAAGCTCTCACGATCCAGGTCGCCATTCTTGTCGAAGCTCACGTCGAGCAGGATGCCCGGGTAGTCCTTGGCGGACAGCTTGATGCCGTGCATCGCAGCGGCGAACGCCTTCGGATCGATCTTGCCAATCTTCTCGGTGACCGCCTTCACGATGTACATCGCGCTGTAGCCCTTCATGCCGTTGTGGTCGGACTTGCCCTTGTATTCCTTCTGGAACTTCTGGTCGAAAGCCTTGATCGTCGGTTGCGGCGCGTCGGCGGTGAGACCGACGTGCGCGACTGCGCCGTTGGCGGCATCGCCTGCGAGCTCGATGACCTTCTGGCTGGTGAGCACGGTCTCGCCCACCAGAGGCTTGTCGAAGCCCTGCTTGCGGAACTCGCGCAGCGCGCGCGCCGACTCTTCCTCGTTGGTGTAGACGAAGCACGCGTCGGCATTCGCCTGCTTGGCGCGCAGCACTGCGCCGGAGAAATCGAGCTGGCCCGGATCGGTGGAGATCTCGGCCGCGACCTTGATGCCCTGCGCGTCGAGGGCCTTTTTCATCACGTCGAGACCGCCCTTGCCGAAGTCGTTGTTGACCCAGATGATCGACACGGTCTTGGCCTTCACCGTGTCTTTCAGGTAGCGCGCGACCTTGGGCATCGCCGTGTTCTGAGTGAACGACGTGCGGAAAATGTACGGATTGCCCTGCTGGGTGATTGCCGCGGCCTCGCCGCCGGTGAAGTTGGGAATCTCGGCGCGACGCGTTTCGGCCATGCTCACCAGGATCGAGCCGGAGAACACCGGCCCCATCACGATGTAAGCGCCCTGGTCGATCGCCTTCTGCGCCAGCGCCTTGGACACCTGCGGTTGCGACTGCGTGTCGTTCGACGTGTACTCGATCTGGCGCCCGAGGATCCCGCCGGAGGCGTTGATCTCCTTCACGGCGAGCTTGACGCCGTTGTCGAACATCGTGCCCGACGTGGTGCCGGTGCCCGACAGCTCGACGAGCCCGACGATCTTGATCGGTTGAGCGAGCGCCGGCAGCGCTGCGACCATGCATGCGAGCGCCGCGCCGATCCATGCGATGCGTTTCATTGTTCCTCCTGGCGAATGGGGTCTTGTTGGAAGCCGTGCAACGCGCGGCATTCTACGCCACGCGGCATCGGTGAACCGGGCCCGATGCCGCCGATGCCGGCGTCGGGAGTGCGGCCGTCGCCGCGCGAGGCGTCACAGCGCGCGATCCTTCCAGAACGGCGCGCGCATCTCGCGCTTCAGCGTCTTGCCGGCGGCGTTGCGCGGGAAATCGCTCATCAGGATGACGCGTTGCACACGCTGGTATTTCGCGCTGACGTGCGCATTGATCCAGTCGCACAGCGTCTCGGCGCCGAGGCTTTCGCCCGACTTGAGGATCACCGCGGCGACCGGCGTCTCGCCCCATTTGTCGTGCGGAACGCCGAACACGGCGACTTCGCGCACGCAAGGATGTCGCGCGACCACTTCCTCGATGTCCTTGGGATAGACCTTCACCCCGCCCGAGTCGATCATGTCCTTCATGCGATCGACCAGGAACAGGTAGCCTTCCTCGTCGACGTAGCCCAGGTCGCCGGTGTGCAACCAACCGCCGCGCAGCGTGGCTGCCGTCTGCTCGTCGCGGTGATAGTAACCCGGCATGGTGATCGGTCCGCGGCCGACGATCTCGCCGGTGACGCCTGGCGCGACTTCGCGGTCGTCCGCATCCACGATGCGCATCTCGTAGAAGGGCGGCGGCACGCCGACACTGCCTGCCTTGCGACGCGCGTCGTCGCGATCGAGGATGGTGACAAAACCCTCGGTCAAGCCGTACAGCTCGTAGAAGCGATCGGGTAGCAACCGGTTGAGGCGTTCCTTGTGCTCGACATGAAGCGGCGCGCCAAGCGACAGGATCATCTCGAGCGAGGTCAGCCGCGCCGGATCGAACCCCGGTGCATTGAGGATCGCGATGATCTGCGAGGGCACGAGCATGGTGTGCGTGACGCGCTCGCGCTCGACGGTGTCGATGAAGCGCTCGGCGTCGAACTGGCGGTGCACGATGAAGGTCGCGCCGAGCATCAGCGCAGGCAGCATGGTGGTCATCGCGCCATTGAACACGATCGCACCCGAGTGCAGCACGACCGAGCCGGGCTGCATGCGCCACGCGCTGGCCATGGTCGCGCCGTACATCGCACGGATGAAATGCGTGTGCAGGATGCCTTTGGGCAGACCGGTCGTGCCGCTGGTGTACATCAACGTCAGCACGTCATCGGCGCGCACGGTGGTCGGTGGCGAATGCGTCGCCGCCGCCGCATGCAGCGCCGCGAACGAACGGAATCCACCCGCCTCGTCACTGTCGTTGGCATCGACCAGGACCCACTGGATCGCACCCGATATGGCATTCGAACGCACCTGATCGAGCATCGCGCGCTGGTCGTTGGATGCGACTACGACCGCCGGCGCGGCGTCGGCAAGCAACGACGCGAGTCCGGGAGCGTTGAGCAGCGGTGACAACGGCACCGCGGCTGCGCCGAGCTTGGCGCAGGCCCAGTACAGCGTTGCGAGCTCGATCGAATTGGCCAGCACCGATGCGACCCGGTCGCCGCGCCGCACGCCGAGCTGGTGCAGCATGTCGGCATAGCGGTTGACGTAAACATCGAGCTCGTGCCAGGAAAGTCGCACTTCGCGATCGCCCGCCGGTGCGATCAACGCGGTATGCCGGGGACGGTAGCGCGCGTGTCGCTCGATGAGCTTGCCGATAGCGAGGGTCTCGTATGCAATGGGCGAGTGCATGATCGTTACAACCGGTGTGATTGGTCGGAGAGCTCGAAGCCGGGCCAGCGGATGTCCTCGCTGCGCGCAAGCGCGAGCACCTTGAAGAGCTCGCCCATCTCCGCAGGCGATGTCAGCGTCTGCACGGCGCTCGCCTCGCGCAGGTAGCTCACCGAGTCGGCCGCACCGCACTCGGCAAGGCGCTCGAGCAGTCCGCAGCCGAGCAGGAACGCCGCCTGTGTGGTGTACCCGGCAACGGCGAGGCCGGCACGTTCGCCCGCTTCGGCGATGGCGGTGAAATCGATGTGCGTCGTGAGATCCGACAGCCCCGGCCACAGGAAAGGATCGCCATGCGCGCGGTGGCGATAGTGGCCCATCAGCGTACCGGTCGCGCGCTGCGGGTGATACAGCTCGGCGCGCGGAAACCCGTAATCGAAGACGAGCATGGCACCGCCTCGCAGACGTCTGCCCACATCCTCCACCAGCGCCTCGGCTGCCGGATTGATCTCGCTTAAGTAATCGCCATCGGGCGGGAAGCGATCGCGGGCAAGCTCGGCGAGCGGACCGGACAACTCGCGATCGGCGAGACGGAGCTGCTCGCCGTCGATGGCGACACCGCGCTCGTACCAGCGCCCCGAGCGGCGTGCCACGACATGCGCTGGGATCGCGTCGAGGACCTCGTTCATCACGATCGCGCCGTCG
>DATKLH010000459.1:0-6624 GCA_035542515.1 Casimicrobiaceae bacterium | reverse complement strand
CAGTGGCTTGCCGTCCTTGCCGGTGATGAACGGGCTCACGCGCTGCAGGTGATCGAAGTTGAAGTAGATCACCCGGTGCGAGATCTTGGAGGTCACCGTGAACTTCGGATCGGCCTTGATGCGCGCGAGGTCGGCGGTGGGCGGCTGCTCGATGGCATCGACGTCGCCGGAAAGCAGCGCGGCAACGCGCGCGGCCTCGTTCTTGATGATCTTGAAAGTGACCTTCTGCCACGGCGACTTCTCGCCCCAGTAGGCATCGTTGCGCACCAGCTCGACGCGATCGCCGTTGGCGTAGCGCACGAACTTGTAGCGCCCGCTGCCGATCGCTGCCTTGCCCGAGTTGAAGTCCTCGGTCGACGCACCGGTGGCCGCCTTTTTCGACACGATGTAGATCGTCGACAGGTCGTTGGGCGACAGCGGATAGGGCGCCGCATACTTGAGACGCAAGGTGTAGGGATCGACGATCTGCTTCGCGATGATCGCCTTGGTGTACGCGGTGAACGGTCCGGGGCTGTTGGGCACGTTGGGCACGCGATCGAGCGAGAACACCACGTCCTCGGCGGTGAGCTCGCTGCCGTCGTGGAACTTCACACCCTTGCGCAGCTTGTACTCCCAGGTCGTCGCGTCGATCGGCTTCCACGACAGCGCCAGGCCCGGGATCATCTTCGAATCCGGGTCCATCTGGACGAGCTTGTCGAAGATGTGCTCGGCGATATTGTTGTTGGGGAACAGGTTGAAGAAGTGCGGGTCGATCGACGTCACGTCGGCCGCGACGGCGATGCGCAACTCCTGCGCGGAAGCGGGTGCGACCAGCACCACCGCGGCGGCAACCGCGAGGACGGCAAGCCATCGATGCAAACGGATAGGACGCATGGATTTCCTCGCGAGAAGAATTGACCGGCCGGCGCAAGCGCGCAATACACGCGCAGGCATGCCGCCGCGTGCAATCTAGACGAAACCCAGGGTAGCGTCAAAGGCGCGAGCCGGCGCAAGCACGTGGCGCTGGTCGGGCTCGAAGGCGGTGCGCAGGCTCGCGGTCGGTCCCCGCGCGACGTGCGCTCGGTTGGTGCGTGCGGCGATCAACGCGAGTGCGTCGCATCCGCCACGATCAGTGGCGCAGCACGCACTTGTCGTAAACATCGGGGAACGTGCCGCTTGGGTCGTAGCGCGCCTTGAGCGCGCGATAGGCCTCGCCCCCGTAGGCTCGCGCGAACTCCTCGCGCGAGAAGTAGCTGTCGGAATACAGCGACTTGATGCCGCCGAGGCGCATGACTTCGGCCTCGATCAGCCGATTGAAATGACCCGCCGGATAGGCCTGCGGTCGACGCAGCACGTCCCAGAATCCGAAGTTGACATACAGCTCACCCGGCGCCAGGCGGTAGAGCGCGAAGCGGTCCGCATCGGGCGCTCCGATCACCGGGCACAGCCAGACCGGCGCGAGGCCGATCTCGCGCTCGAAGAAGGACAGGAACTGCGCAGCGTGCCCGATCGGAATGTCGACATCCTGGATCACTGACTCGCGATGTCCGCCGCGCATGCGGTCGATGGCCGAGGTCAAGCCCCAGTGCGCGTTCCAGCGCATGATCTTCTGGTAGGTGCGCGAGGACAGGCGTGAGCGACCGTAGAGCCGCCTCAGCAGAGGATTTTGCGCGCCGACATGCTTGCTGCACCAGAACCAGTCGGTGTCCCAGCGCCACAGGTAATCGCGCGCGGTGAGGTAGTCGTGATCGCGCTCGCGAATGCTGCGATAGTAGATGCGCTCGTAAGTGTAGTCGCTGGTATACGGCGCGGAGTCGACGAAGCGCCCGACGTTGAGATAGAGCTCGCCGGGCGCGAAGGCCACCGCATCGACGAAGTCCGCGGTGGAGCGGCACGCGTTCGCGAGCGCTGCGAAGAATTCGCCCGGGTCGCCAAAGCGCTGGTGCGTGACCTCGACATACGGTCGCACCGCGAGCGCGCGGACCCGCACGCGCAACGCGTAGCCCAGCGTCCCGTACGAGTTGGGAAAGCCGTGGAACAGATCGGCGTGCTCGTTGTCGGCCCGGCACAGCACGATCTCGCCGGCCGCGGTGAGCACCTCGAGCTCCTCGACCGTGTCGTGCACCAGGCCGTAACGGAACGAAGTGGCTTCGATGCCCACGCCGCTCGTCGCGCCCCCGACCGTGATCGTCTTGAGCTCGGGCACCACCTGCGGCATCACGCCGTAGGGCAGCGAGCTCGCGACCAGCGTGTCGAAGGTCGCCATGCCTTCCGCGTCGATCGTGCCGTTGTGGGTGTCCACCGCGAGGACATGGTCGAAGTCGCGCAGATCCAGGCGCGCACGCGGTTGCACCGCACGATCGCGGAACAGGTTCGACGTGTCCTTGGAAAGACGAAGCGGTTGGCCCGCAACCGCGTGCAGCGACGCGATGGCGCGATTGCGACGCGCGAGGTACTCGTCGGGAATCGCCCGGCGGATCGGCGCCGTATCGTTCATCTTCGGCGGCACGTGGGACACCAGCCAACGCTACGGACGCCTCGACTCATGTGCGACGTTCCGTCCATGGTTCCGTCGCGCCGCGCTCCGCGCCGTCGCTTAAGCGTCCGCCCGATCGACGCTGGAGGCAACACGCGAGCCGTCCCGCGTGTGCGCCCCGGCCGACGGCTCCGCGGCCATTGGCACCGGTTCGTACAGGTGCGCCCGGCTCATCGGATAGTTCTCGCGCGTGATGTTGCCCTTGCTGTAGACGATCTGGAACAAGTGCGTCCGCTCGCGCGGGCTGCGGAACATCTCCGCGCAGCCGAGCAGGTACACCCGCCAGATGCGGCGGAAGCGCTCGTCGAATCGCTTCGGATCGATCGCGTGGATCCGCTGCCAGTTCGCATCGAAGCGCGCCGCCCACTCGTCGAGCGTGAGCGCGTAATGGCGGCGCAGATTCTCGATGTCCACCACTTCCAGGCCGTGGTTCTCCATCGACACGATCACTTCCGCGAGACTCGGTATCCAGCCGCCCGGGAAGACATGCTGGCGGATGAAATACTCGGTGTCGCGGCGCCCGACGTGGCCGATGAAGTGCAGCATGCCCAGCCCGCCCGGCTTGAGGAATTCCGCGTGCGCGCGCAGCACATCGTCGAGCTGGTCGCGACCGGCGTGCTCGAGCACGCCGATCGAAACAACCTTGTCGAATTGCCCGAACACGTCGCGGAAATCGCCTTCCACGCTCCTCAGGCGATCGCCGAGCTTGCGCCGCTCGATCTCCTCCGACACGTAGCGCACCTGCTCGGTGGTCGTGTTCAGTCCGGTGATGCGCAGATCGTAGTTCTGCAGCGCGCGGAACATGAATCCGCCGAAGCCGGTGCCGATGTCGATGACCGATTCGCCATCCTCGAGCCTGATCTTGCGGCACACGTGGTCGATCTTGTTCATCTGCGCCTGCTCGAGCGTGGCCGTGCCTTCCTTCCAGTAGGCGCAGGTGTACATCATGAACGGATCGTCGAGCCAGAGCTTGTAGAAATCCTCGCCCAGCGCGTAGTGGAAGTTGGCGTTGGCCTTGGCCTGCTCGCGCGTGCGATTGCTCCTGGTCAGCTCGTGCCACTGGTTGCGAACCCACACCAGCGCATTGGGGGGACCGAAGCCACCTCCGTCCATCGCGGTGCGGAACAGCTTGCGCAGATCGCCGTCGATGTCCAGGTCGCCGTCGAAATAGGCGTCGAGCAGGCCGATGTGTCCGAACATCGCGATGCGGCGCTGCGCGCGTGAATTGCGGAAGCGCAGCGCGAACCCGGGATCGCCGTCGCGATTGCGGAAACGGCCTCCATCGGGAAAGGTGACTTCGAAGGGGACCGGCGCGGAAGCGCCGGCGCGGGCGAGAGAGTATTCGACAATCGATCGCATAGGGGACAATGGACTAGAAAACCGGGAAAGTGGCGAACATCACGCGGATTCCGCGACCATCGATGTAACCGGCAAAACCAATCGAATCCCAGAGCGGCCCGGCCTGCTGGTCGAGCGACTCGTCTTAAGCATAACGCGCCAGCCGGATGTCGTACCCGGCGCGTTGAACTGGAGCCGGATCGTTGTCGCACGTCGGCGGATGCGCCTTCACCATGCTATCCAGCGAAGCGAAGTATTCGTCGTCCTCCGCAAGATCGCGCGTTGCGAGCGCGACCGCCGCGGCGTCGTCAAGCCTGCGGCCGGTCTGATCCCACGCTTGCGCGCTGCGCAGCTCGCCGGCGACATATCGGGCGCGCATGCGCAGGCGTCCATTGCGATGCCACGAACGCTTTTCGCCGTCGAGTCGATTCGCCCTGTACGATGCTTCGAGCTTGCGTGGCGGCTCGTTGCCGACCGGGTCCGAATACCATAGCGACAAGGTTCCGTTGATGGCCCCTTCGTCGTATGGGATGTGTGCGACCCTGACGCCGTTGCCGGTCCAGAACAGGAACGACCCGGTCCGCTGACCGTGGTTGAAGGCGCCGAGCACGCGCAGCCGGCCCTGGCCGTCGCGCAGCTCGTACACACCTTGCGCCGCGCCATCGCGACACGCGCCCTTCGCGACATACTCCTGCGCGACCGCCGATCCGCTGAGCAGGCCGGCGCTCACCAGGCCGACGATCAGCCTCCGCGCCGCGACCACCATGCAGCCAGCTCGCCCACGATGCCGCGCCGGAACGCAAGCACGCAGATCACGAATATCACGCCCTGGATCACCGTCACCCATTGCCCGAACACGGCCAGGTAGTGCTGCAGCGAGATGATGACGAATGCGCCGACGACCGGGCCGAAGATGGTGCCCATGCCGCCGAGCAGCGTCATCAGCACGACTTCGCCGGACATCGTCCAGTGGACATCGGTGAGCGAGGCGAGTTGCACCACGATCGCTTTGGTCGACCCCGCCAGACCGGACAGCGCGGCGGAAAGCACGAAGGCGACCAGCTTGTAGCGATCGGCGTCGTAGCCGAGCGAGATCGCGCGCGGCTCGTTCTCGCGGATCGCCTTCAGAACCTGGCCGAACGGCGAATGCACGACGCGATAGATGAGCAGGAACGCCGCGAGGAAGATGACGAGCACCACGTAGTAGAGCACCAGCGTGTTGTCGAGGTTCAGCACACCGAACAAACGGCCGCGGGGCACACCCTGGATGCCATCCTCGCCATGCGTGAACGGCGTCTGCAGGTAGAAGAAGAAGATCATCTGCGCGAGCGCGAGCGTGATCATCGCGAAGTAGATGCCCTGGCGGCGGATCGCAAGCAGACCCACGACCAGTCCGAGCAACGCGCATGCGGCAGTGCCGGTGAGGATCGCAAGCTCGGGCGGGAAGCCCCATTCCTTCGCGACGTGCGCGGACACGTAACCGGCCGTGCCGAGGAACATCGCGTGCCCGAAGGAGAGCAGTCCGCCATAACCGAGCATGAGGTTGAATGCGCATGCGAACAGCGCGAAGCACAGCGCTTCCATCAGGAATACCGGATAGATCACCAGCGGCGCGAGCGCGAGCAGCAGCGCCATGACTGCGATGGTGAGCCGCGCGCGCGGGGCGTCGCGCATTGCGGACTGCGTCGTTTCGGCGGGCGGCGCCTGGATGCTCATCGTTCTATCTTTCGCGTCCGAACAGGCCGGCGGGCTTGATCAGCAGCACGATCGCCATGATCACGAAGATCACCGTGTTGGAGGCCTCGGGATAGAAGTACTTGGTGAGCCCCTCGACCACGCCGAGCGCGAAGCCGGTGATGATCGCGCCGATGATCGAGCCCATGCCCCCGATCACCACCACGGCGAACACGACGATAATGAGATTGGCGCCCATCAGCGGATTTACCTGGTAGATCGGCGCGCCCATGACCCCTGCGAGCGCTGCAAGCGCAACCCCGACACCGTAGGTCAGCGTGATCATGCGCGGCACGTTGATGCCGAAGGCCTGCACCAGCGCCGGATTCTCGGTCGCGGCCCGCAGGTACGAGCCGAGCTTGGTGCGTTCGATGACGAACCAGGTCGCGAGGCACACCACCACCGATGCGATGATCACCCAGGCCCGGTATTTGGGCAGGAACATGAATCCCAGGTTGAACCCACCGACGAACTCTTCGGGCAACTGGTAAGGCTGGCCCGAGCTGCCGAAGTAGTTGGTGAAAAGCCCCTGGAAGATCAGTGCCAGGCCGAAGGTCAGCAACAGCCCGTACAGATGGTCGAGCTTGTAGAGCCGCGAGAGCATCGTGCGCTCGATGATGACGCCGGTGATGCCGATCACGATCGGCGCGATCAGCAGCGACCACCAGTAGCCGATGCCTGCGTACTGCAGGAGGAACCACGCGCAGAACGCGCCCATCATGAATTGGGCGCCGTGGGTGAAGTTGATGATGTTGAGCAAGCCGAAGATGACGGCGAGCCCGAGCGACAGCATCGCGTAGAACGCGCCGTTGATGAGGCCGATGAGCAGTTGGCCGAAGAGGGCTTGCATGGAGCCGAGAAAAGCGTTGTTGGTCGTTGGTTATTAGTTGTTAGCGCGCCCAATCGCAGCCGCTTCGCATGTCGACACGCCAATGCGTTGGATCGAAGCCAACCCGGGTGCGCATCGGGGCACGCTAACAACTAACAACGTTCTTGCCTTGACCAGACCGACGCGACCGCCGGCCGTTGCGCGAGCC
>DATKLH010000458.1:0-4168 GCA_035542515.1 Casimicrobiaceae bacterium | reverse complement strand
GCGACGATGGACAAGGTATGTCGCACCACGATAACTCGATGCGCGCGCGATGAAATTCGACCTCACGCAAGCGACCGCGGGACTCGACGCGCTGGTCGCCAAGTTCAACCAGCGCCTGCCCTACGTCGCGCTCGCGCTCCTGGTGTTCGTCGTGTTCTACGCGGCGAGCATCATCGTGCGCAAGGTTGCCACGCGCTTCAGCGTGCGCACGCGGCGCCACCACAGCCTTGGTGTGGTACTCGGTCGGCTCGGCCAGGGCACCATCGTGCTGCTTGGTCTGCTGGTGGCACTGGTGATCGCGCTGCCCGGCTTCACGCCCGGGCAGCTCGTGAGCGTGCTGGGACTCTCCAGCGTGGCGATCGGCTTCGCATTCCGCGACATCCTGCAGAACTTCCTGGCCGGCGTGCTGCTCCTGCTCTCCGAGCCGTTCCGTATCGGCGACCAGATCAAATCGGGCGACTTCGAAGGCACGGTCGAGAACATCGAGACGCGCGCGACGTTCATCGTCACCTACGATGGCCGTCGCATCGTCGTGCCCAACTCGACGCTGTTCGTCAACCCGGTGACTGTCAATACCGCGTACGACAAGCGCCGCATCGAGTACGACATGACCGTGCCCGCGAAGACCGACATTGCGCGCCTGCGACGGACCGTCGTCGACGCCGTCGCCGCCTCGCCGCACGTGCTGCGCGATCCCGGACCCGAGTGCCTGCTGGTCGGCTTCAACGCGGACGACGTGACGCTGCGTTTGCGCTGGTGGATCCAGCCACCGCGCAACTTCGAGGCGCAGCAGGGGCTCGATCGCGTCCTGGAGCGGGTAAGGGAACGCGTGCTGGCCACGCAAACGCAGGTACAGTCGCAGCAGACGGTCGCGCAAAACGACTGAGCGAAGCGTTGGCGCGCGTCGCGATTCAGCGCATCGCGGCGGCTTCCCCGCAAGCGGCGAGGATCGCTTCGATATCCGCCGCGCTTGGCGGCTTGATCAGGTGACGGTCGAAGGTCGCTTCGCGGGCGAGGCGCTGGTCGCGCTCCTGTCCCCATCCGGTGATCGCCACCAGGGTGAGATCGCGACCGGCCGCGCGCTCGCGCAGGCGCCGCGCGAGCTCGTAACCATTGATCCCCGGCATGCCGATGTCGAGGAACGCGACATGAGGCTCGAAACCGGCCGCCATCTCGAGTCCGGCATTGCCGTCGTAGGCCACGCGAACATCGTGTCCGAGCGAGAGCAGCAACTGTTGAAGCGTGGCGACGAAATCCCGGTTGTCGTCGACGGCGAGCACACGCAGACGGTGCGTGTTGCGGGAAGGCGTCCTGGCTTCGCTGCTCTTCACGACATGGGGCGGCGGGATCGTGGGCAGGGTCACGACGAATGCGCTGCCCTTGCCGCGTCCGGCGCTTCGCGCCGTGAGCGTGCCGTCGTGCAGTTGAATGAGCCGGCGCGCCAGCGTGAGTCCGACGCCAAGCCCCGAATAGGCTCGTTCCAGCGACTGGTCGGCTTGCGCGAACATCACGAAGACCTGTTCGAGCATGTCGGGCGCGATGCCGATGCCGTTGTCGATCACGGCAACCGCCACCGTGGCCTCGCGAACGTCGACGTCCAGCTCGATGCGTCCTTCCTGCGGCGTGTACTTGGCCGCATTGTGAAGGAGATTGGCGAACACCTGCGCGAGGCGTGTCGCATCGCCGTTGATCCACACCCTCGATGCCGGCCGGCGCTGGACCAGCGTGTGACCGTTCGCTTCGATGATCGGGCGCGTCGTGTCGATGGCATTGCCGAGTATGCCGGCGAGCTCGACCGGCTCGCTGCGCACGGTCAGCTTGCCCGTGGTGATCCGCGAGACGTCGAGCAGGTCGTCCACCAGCCTCACCAGTTGCATGAGCTGGCGCTCCATGATCGGTCGCACCTGCGCGACCGTGGCGGGGTCGTCCCCCTTGACGCGCAGGATCTGCAGCGAGTTGCGGATCGGCGCGAGCGGATTGCGCAGCTCGTGCGCGAGCGTCGCGAGGAACTCGTCCTTGCGACGGTCGGCGAGGAGCAGAGCCTCCTCCGAGCGCTCGAGGTCGGCGGTTCGGCGTCCCACCTCCATGAGCATGCTGTTGAACGCATCGACCAGCACGCCCACCTCGTCGGTGGTGGTCTTCTCGGCGCGCAACGAGAAATCGTGTCGGTCCATCACGGCGCGCGCGACGCGCGCGATCTCCAGAACCGGTTGGGTCACCGCGGCCTGCAGCCATGCCGACAGTAGAACGGCGATGGCGAGGCTGCCGATGAGCACGACGGCGAGAATCTGACCATAGGCGCGCAATCGCTCGTCGGGCTCGTCGCGCGAGACCAGGAACACCGTGCCGAGTGGCTCGCCCTTCTCCATGATGGTCTGCGTCATCAGCAGCAGGTGATTCTCGTCGCGCGTCCCGGACGGCGGCGCGCTCGCCGGAATGAGCGAAAGATGCGAGCTGTCCTGCACGTAGCGTGCGAACACCGTCCCGTCGTGCGCATAAACGGCTGCGGCTTGCACAGCGGGCCGCGCGCGCAGCACGGCAAGGTTGTCGCGCACCGCGTCGGGATCCTTGAACAGCAGGGCCGGTGCACTCGATCGACCGATCGTCTCCGCCTGCGCGGACAGGCTGTCCATCCACGACTTGCGATAGGTGACCGTGTCGTAGACGAGGAGCGCGAGCGCGACGAGCAGCACCGCGACCAGCGCCGTCGCGACCGCGACCAGTACCACCTTGCGCCGGATCGAGCTGGCGATCGAGGCGATCATCGCGGCGGACCTCTGCGCACCCGCACCGCCACGCCGAGCAGCCGCGAGCTCAAGCGCAGGCCGGCGCGCTCCACGGTATCGAGCGCGACTTCGAATCGTACGTTGCGCTCATGGGTCACGAAGTTGATCATGCTGCCGCGCTCCAGGCCGTCCGGTGTATCGGTGATCGTCAGGATGCCGAGCTCGGCGGCATGCTTGAGCATCGATCCGGCCGCGGCTCCCGCGTCGGCGGAGACAAATACGACGTGCGAACCTTCGATCGGTTCCCGTGCGTGCACTGCGCGTACGCTCACAGGATGGCCGTTGACGGTCCGTCCGCGAACGATATCCTGCAGGATCGCCGCAAGCGCAGGCTCCCCGACCACGCTCACGACGATGGGCGCCGAAGCCTCGACGAATGCCTCCGCCGGCCATTCGACAAAGCCGAGGAACCGATAGAGGAATGCAGCCTTCACCTGCTGCTCCGAGTATGTTTCCTGCGCGTCGGCGGGCAGCGGAAAAAACGGAAGACATGCGAGCACGAGTCGTGCGAGCCAACGGGAGCCGCCGCGCATCGTTGGCGGCGCCTTGGCCAAGGCAGTCGGTGCAGTTACGGGCACCAAGAGGCGTGCAGCGCAATCGACCGATCGATCGCGCTGCCTGTGGAGTTGTGGTTCCATTCGCGCGTCGCGCGTGCGGCACCGTTACCGGCGAGCAAGACACGCTTCGATGCATCCGAGGTTCGCGAAGCCTGTGCGAAGTGGACGGCCTTGTGGTTGTCGCAACTTGCGCGCCTCCCTGCGACGCGGTGCGCGACGCGCACGCTGCGGATCGATGAGGGCGTCGTCATCGCGATTTGCGGAGTCCACGAGCAGTCGTGGCGCGGCCGGCGACGGCGCCTCGAAGACCGATAGCATAACGTGCAATCGGTACGACGCAGGCCATGGGTGCCTAGACCATGCTCGTCGCGCGCACGCCGAGGGATCCAAGGCGTCGCATCGTGTGGACCTGGCGCAACCGCGCGCATGAAGCATAATCGTCGCCAACACGCGATCTTGAGCCCATGTCCAATTCCCCACGCCCACCGCTGCGCTCCAAGCTGCCGGACTCCGGAACGACGATCTTCACCGTCATGTCCGCGCTGGCGCAGCAGCACGGTGCCGTCAATCTCGGCCAGGGCTTCCCCGATTACGCCATCGATCCCGCGTTGATCGACCTGGTCGGCGACGCGATGCGTGCCGGTCATAACCAGTACCCGTTGATGGCGGGCGTGCTGTCGCTGCGCGAGGCGATCGCGCGCAAGGTCGAACGCCTGTATGGACGCCGCTACGATCCCGAGCACGAGGTCACCGTCACCACCGGCGCGACGCAGGCGATCTTCACGTCGATCCAGGCGCTGGCGCATCCCGGCGACGAAGCGATCG
>DATKLH010000457.1:0-9739 GCA_035542515.1 Casimicrobiaceae bacterium | reverse complement strand
GAGCCGGCCCAGGCACTACGTGGCGCGCGATACCACCACGTCGAATCGCGATGTATCGATGAACAGGAGGGCCCGCAACGGCTCGCTCAACACGATGTGCAGGCGGTCGCCATGTCGCGCGAGACGCTCCAGCGCACGCTCGAGACGCTTTGCATCCCGCGGCAGCAACCTCTCGATGCGCAGGGTCACCGAGGCCCCGCGACAGCGCAGCAGCGAGTCGAGGCGGCGCGCGAGGCGAGCGAAGAATCGTCGGCCCGCGACATGCTCGAACCGCAGCGACAACTGCACCTGGCTCGCCTGCGCCGTGCACGCGAGCCATCCCGCCCGAAGCTGCAGCGCCAACGCCGAACGAAGCGCCGCGACACGACGATTCAGGACGCGACGCTCGCGTGGCCGATGCGCGTCGAAATGCCGTCGCACGTAGTCCTGCATCGACAGGCCGGCGATCCAGTCGACGATCGCGAGCGGGATCTTGGACGGCGCGAGCCACGGCAGCGAGGCTACGAAAAGCCACGCTCGGCGCGGTCCGCCGGGCAGGATGCCGTTGCACACCAGCCGCCACACGATGGTGACGCGCTCGCCCGCCGCGTAACCGCCGCGATAGATCGGATCGCGCACACAGCGCATCTTGGTGCGCACGCGCTGCGCGATCGCCCCATCGCGCACCAGGCGCCGGTACAAGCGCCGGTAGGCCTCGATCATCTCGTCGTAGCTCATGTGCCGCGGCAGCACGTTGGTGCTGAGCCTCGTATTGTCGGTCGCATGCGCATCCTCGAGCAGGCGGCCTTCGCGCTGCAACCGCTCGTACAGCGGCGTGCGCGGCAACGCAGTCAGCAATCCGATCATCGCGGCCTGGATCCCCGATCGCATCACGAAATGGTGCTGCGCCTCGAAGCTGCGTGGCGTATCGTTGTCGAACCCCACGATGAGACCGGCAAGCACGTCGATCCCGTGCGCGTAGATCGTGCGAACCGAGCTAAGCACGTCCTGGCGCGTGTTCTGGGTCTTGCGCGCCGCCGTGAGCGTCTCCGGGTCGGGCGACTCGATGCCGATGAAGACCCAGCCGAAGCCCGCGTCGCGCATCAGCTGCAGGAGCTCGGCGTCCTCCGCGAGGTTGATCGACACCTCGGTACCGAAATGGAAAGCGTAGCGATGCCGGCGCTGGTAGTCGATCAGCGCGCGCAGGAGCGCCTTGGCGATGCGCGGGTTGCCGATCAGGTTGTCGTCGACGAAGAATACATTGACCACGCGCAGCGCCCGCAGCGCGTCGAGCTCGCGCTCGACCTGCTCGACCGACTTGGCGCGCGGCTTGCGTCCGAACATCACGATGATGTCGCAGAACTCGCAACGGAACGGGCAACCGCGCGAGAACTGCAGCGTCGCGGTGGTGTAGCGCTCGAGCTTCAGCAGGTCGAATCGCGGCGTCGGCGAATCGTCGAGCGCAACCACGCCGCGTTCCTGGTACAGGCCCGCGGCGCATCCGCGTTCGAAGTCGGCGCAGAACTGCGGCCATTGGTACTCGGCTTCGCCGGCGACCACAGTATCGGCGAGCTGCGCGTAGCGTTCCGGACACAGCGAAGCGAAGCTGCCACCGGCTACCACGTAATAGCCGCGCTCCCGGTAGTACTCGAGCAGAGTCGCCTGACGCTCGAACTGCACGCCCATCCCGCAGATGCCGACCACGTCGGCCTGTGGAGCGAGGGGCAGCGATTCGACGTTCTCGTCGACGATCTCGATGTCCCACGAGGCAGGCGTGAGCGCTGCCAGGGTGGCGAGACCCAGCGGAGGATTGACCGCGCGCCGGTGCGGCAGCACGTTTTCGATGGCCCACCTGAAGCTCCAGAAGCTCTCCGGATACTTCGGGTTGATGAGCAGCAGGCGCACGTTTGGCTGGGGATGCGACGGGAGCGCCGCGGGTATCGGGCGCTCGCGCATTCTGGCGTGCCGGGTGCGTCGCGTCGTTGACGTGCCTCAAAGGTTGGCAAGCGCGATCGTGCTAGCGAAAATGGACCGAGGTAGCGCCGAGTCCAGGCCGACGGATTGTGCGCATTGCGCAGCGGCCGACTCCGCCCTACGACGCGCTCGCCGGTCGCAATGCTGCGGCGAAAAAACCGGCACCGGCTCGCGTTGCTTGTCGCGTCAATGGCTCGCGTTACGGCGCGCCGACTATCGCGATACCGGGAACGGCATTGCGCAGCCGGGTCAACTCGCCCGGATCGATCGACGTGCCGGTCAGGTCGAGTCGATGCAACCTGCTCAGGCGCTGAAGCGGCGCGAGGTCGCGCACGCGCGTTCGCCCGAGGTGCAACGTCGACAGCGCGTGAAGCGCGCCCAACGGAGACAGATCGGCCACAGCGGTTCCCTCGAGATCGAGGCATTCGAGCGACGGCAGGTTGCGCAGCGGTGCGAGATCGGTCACGCGGGTATGCGCCACGTCGAGCGTCGCAAGTCGCTTCAGTTCTTCCAGCGGGTCCAGATGTTCGACTTTCGTGTCGCGCACGCGCACAACGCGAAGATCGCGACAGCGGCGCAGCGGCTCGAGGTCCTCGACCAGAGTCGCGCTGACGTCGATCTCCTGGAGGCGTTGCAGACCGGCCAGCCCGTTGAGGTCGCGCACCGGGAGCTTGGGGAGGGCGACGGTCTCAAGATCGCGCAGGTTCGCGAGTGGCGCGAGATCGAATGGCAGGGTCAGCGGAACGCGATGGGGATTGGTCTGGACGAGCCGCAACTCGCGCAGATGTTTCAGTGCCGCAAGCGGCTCCAGACCGGCTGGCACGACGTTGACGAGATCCACGACCGTGGCGTCGGGAGCCAACGCGACGCCTGCGAAATTGATGTGGTCCACCACCGTGCAGCGCTTCGGGCCCTAGACGCCCGGGAGGCTCCGGTAGTGCGCAACCAGCCAGTCGAGCAGCGCCTTGTCGCGCGTCGCGTCTCTGAGCAGGTTTCCGTACTTGACCACCGCAGCCGCAACGATCTGGTCCCGCAGTTCCGTGTCGCTGAACGCGCCGGGCGCGGGGAACGGGATCGAGGATGCGTTGCTCCATACGAGTCCTACCCCGCGCGACACACTTTCCGAGAGCGTGACATCGAGCGTGGTGACGATTTCCTTCCCTCCGGCCTGCTCGTGAACGGTGAGGTCCATGATCCTGGAGATCTCGAGGATCAGCGCCTTGTTGTCGGTGAAGGGCTTGTTGTGGCCTGCGAGGTATTCGCGTCTCACGCCGCGGATCAGCGTGTGGGCATCGACACCCGCATCCCACGCCTTCCTCAGGTACAGATCGGTCGCGGCGCGGATCTTGTCCTCACGGCTCATCGGGGCGCCGCCCACCGTGACGCCCGGCGTGAAGGTCTTCTTGTCGAACTTGCTCGTGCCCGACAGCCTGCGCGGCAACTCCTCGTAGTGCGCCGCGTTCTTCACCTTGGTGGCCTCGTCGAGCTCGAAGAAACCGCTGGAGGCGTAGTACACGTGGTCGTCGACGGAGGCGTTCGCGAAGTGCGCAGCTTCGTGAATGACCGTCGCCTTGGTCTCGTTGCGATCCTTGACCTGCGTGATCGACAGCAGCAGGTGCATCTTCTTCTCCGCGAAGCTCGCCCAGCCTCCCAACCCCACTTCGGGATCGTCGAGGTTGTAGTCCGTCGTGACTTCCGCATCCATCTTCGCAGTGCTCGTCGCGAGATCCTCGAGCACCTTCCGCGCGGCCGCGTAGTTGGTCTTGGCGGTGGCATCCTGCGCCCCGAAGACCTGCGTGAGTCCCGTGGCATCCGCCTCCACCGCCTTGACGTCGGCTGCCGCGTCCTTCATCGCCGACTGCAGCGCCGGCTTGTCGACCGCGAGGACCTTGGTGTCCGCATCGGTCACCGACTTGTAGATCTTCGAGCGGTCGGACACGTCGATGGCATTGTTGAACTCCGCTTCGTCGATCGTCCCGGGCGAGGGAAATATCTTCGCCACGATCGCCGCCACGGGCTCCTTGCTCTTGAGCCTGCCTTCCTTCTCCATCCGCTGCAAGAGCTGCGTCACGCGTGCCTTGATGACCGCTTCGGGAATCTTCAGCGTCTTGTCCGTGTAAGCCGCCTTGATGCGGTCGAACGCCGGCAACCTGAAGCGGACGTCCGGCGCATGCATCTGCGCGGCGACGGGATGGACCAGCGCGCTGAACGGAACCTTGATCGCGGCTCCAGCGGCGCGATCGCGGCGTGGATCGAAAGCGTCCGATTCGATTTCAGCCGCGGCGGATCGTTGCTCCTGCGTGCGCTCCCGCTCCTCGCTTGCAGAGAGGGAACACCGGATCGATTGCGGAGGACATGCGTCGGGCTCCTGCGCCACGGCTGCTTGGGCCGCAGCGGGCCATACGACGCGCGACCTGCGGATATGGGTACGCATGCCAACAACCGTCTAGGCAACCGACGATGCCACAGGGTTACACCTGCGCATGCACATCGTCAAGCGAACATTCCACCGCGGTCGCGACGCAATGCACCGCGATCCCGCCGAAACGGCCATCGTGGCCCTTCCCATGCGGAGCTGGCGGCGCACTGCCATGCCAGGTGAAACGAAGGCCGCGCTCGCGCGCCGATCGGCATCGAGGCCGCTTCCGGAGATCACAATGTCTTGCCCTCCTTGCGCAACTCCTTCCTGATGCCCTGCACCAGGTCGTCGACCGCGATCGTCGTCTCGCCGCGATTCAGCGCCTGCAGCGACGCGTACTGCACCACGTTCATGATCGATCCGCCGGACAGCTCGTGCTGCTGCGCGAGGCGCATCAGGTCGTCCGAGCCGGGAGGCGTGCATTGCTTGCTGAATGCGTTCACCCAGATGCGGAAGCGCTCGCGCGCCTGCGGCTTCTGGAACTGGATGATCGACTGCAGGCGGCGAGTGAACGCCTCGTCCACGTTGCTGCGCATGTTGGACGCGAGGATCACCAGCCCGCCGTAATCCTCGAGGCGCTGCAGCAGATATGCGATCTCCTGGTTCGCGTACTTGTCGTGCGAATCCGAGATGGTGGTGCGCTTGCCGAACAGCGCATCCGCTTCGTCGAAGAAGAGGATCCAGTTCTCCGCCTTGCGGAAGACCTTCTCGAGATTCTTGACCGTCTCGCCGATGTACTTCGATACGACCATCGCCAGGTCGACGCGATAGACATCGAGGCCCGACATCTTGCCCAGCAGCACCGCGGTCATCGTCTTGCCCGTTCCCGGCGGCCCGTGGAACAGGACCTTGTACCCGGGCTTGAGCTTGCCGCCCATGTCCCATTGCTCGTGCAGCGTGCGGCCGTGCTTGAGCCAGATGCGCAGCTCGTCGATCTGCGCGGCGGTGAAGTCGTCGACCACCAGGTCGCTCCACTCCATCGTGGTGGTCAGCCTCTTCGCCGGGAACTCGATGCTGAATTGCGGCTTGCGCACCGTCCCCTTGGTGAAGAAGTCGACGTACTCGTCGGAGAGCTGGATCGGGCTGCTGAAGTACGGCTCGTTGCCGCGGCCCTCCTGATCGAAGACGAGGATCTGGTGCGCAGAGAACACGTGATCGGGCTCGAACAGGCGGTAGAGGCGGAATCGCTGCGCGAGATCGTTGCCGGCGAGCAGGAACAGCGCCGTTTCGATGGTCGGGATGAATCCGCCGTGACGGCTTCCCCTCACCCCGCCGAATTCGGTGAAGCCGCGCCCGAGTGCCTTGTTCACCGACAGGAACACGTCGAGCAGGTGCGGCTGCACGTGCGGGATGATCGCCAGCATCAGCACCAGCCGTTCGTCGCGCTCGAGGTTGTAGTAGTTGACGAACTCCGCGTACACGGAACGATCGCCGGCCAGGTCCGGCTGCGTCGCGCCCGAGTAGCCGAGCGCCAGCGGAACGCTGCTCGCGCCGCCGGGGGTGTCGCCACGGCGACCCTTGCTCATGATCCGTTCGTACCAGCGCGGATCCTTGTCCTCGGGCGACTCGATCACCGGTTTGGGGAAGTAGTCGCGCAGCCGGTCGTTGGCGATCTGCGCGAACCAGCGGATCTCGCGCGCCAGCGCCTCGGCGTTGAGGTCCATGCGCGACACGGCGTCGTCCGCCGGCACGATCTTCGTCTGCGCGTTCGCGTCGCCGCCCAAGCTCACCACTCCACGTGCAGCAGGTCATCGCGCCAGGGCAGCGCGACCGTCGAATAGCCCCACGGAATGCGATCGAGCAGCACGTCGAGCGTCTTGCGTTCGACGCGAAGCTGCCAGCCGTCGTCGCTGCGTGTCAGCACACCGTCGCGCGTGAGAAACGTGATGCGCAGGCCATCGACCGAGGTGTTGCGGAGCGCTTTCCAGTGCTCGATCACGGCAGCGAGTAGCGCATCCGCCTCGGCCACCACCTCGGGTCGAAGGTCCAGGTTGCGCGGGATCGGTTCCGCGATGGCGACCCCGCAGCAGATCTTTTCGAGGATCAGCGCGTGTTCCGCGCAATTCCGCTCGCCCGTGCACAGGTAGCGCAGCAGGTGCACCGCCTCGTAGCGGGCGCGCTTGTGCGTCCATTGGTCATCCCTGCGCAGCGCGCAAGCCTCGAACAGCCGCCCAAAAAAAGGCGCGAGCAGAACGAGGCCGGCATGGCGTACGACGTAGCGCTCGACGAGGTCGCCGGTTGCAGCATCGCTCTCACGCCTGCTTTGCACCGGGCGCGTAGCGCTCGCCTCGGGCGCGGCGACGGCCGGTCGCGCGGCCGGCGCGAGCGGCGGCGGCGCAACCAGATCGGCCACGACGTCGCCATTGCGCGCAACGAATCGCTCGATTGCCTCGACGACGACGCGCTCGGGGAGGGTCGCCACGTCGGACGACGCGAAGAGGTCCGGGGCCGCATGAACGGTGATCGTCAGAGCGAGACGTTCCAGCGGCCGCTCGCCGGATTCGCGCGCGACGCTCGCGACCCGCATGGCCGCCCCACGACCCGCCTCGAGTCGACGCAGGATGCTCGCCTCGGCGTTCTCGAGCCTGGGAAACAGCTTGACGACGGCGCGCAGCGCGGCCTCGCCGAGCTGATACGCCATGCGGGCCCACAGGGCCTGCTGTGCGATGTTGGCCAGAAGGAATGAGCGCAATTCACCGGGCGAGCTGGCCGCGAGCTCGAGCACGATCGTGTCGAGGTCGACCGCCTCCGATGCCTCCCACCACGGCAACGCGCCGGTGGCTGCCACGTGACGGAACAGCTCGAAGCGAGACTGCCGGGCTGACTGTCGCACCGCTTCGGAGCCCCGCGCGCGCAGATGCTCGAGAAGCGCCGACTCGAAGCGCGTGCGCAACGCGAATGAGAGCTCGCGCTCGAACGCGTGCCGCGGGATCGCTCCCAGATCGAGCTCGATGGTGTCGATCCGGATCGTCTCGCCTGCAGCATCGTATTTGCTGCACACGCTCTCGATCGCATCGCTGGCGACGTCGTGCAGCACGTGCGCAAGGTTCTGCCTGATCTCGAAGGCCTCCTGTTCCTCCGAGCAGCGGATCTCGAAGCGCAGCCGGTTGACGAGATGGGTCATCGTCTTTCAGTCGCACTCGTCCTCGCAGGCGCGGCACGGCTGCAGCGTCTTCAGGACCTCGACCAGCGTGTTCACGTACTCGTAGGTGGGTTCCTGCTCGGGAAGCATCGACTGGAGCCAGTCGTAGTACGCGCGCTCGAAACGCTCCATCTCGCGCAGCCCCAGCCAGACGACACGCACGTGCACATGGGCCGGCGACTCGCTCCGGATCGTGTTCTCCACGAGGTCACGGAAGATCGGGTCGCGCAGCCGCCCGGTCCAGCACGGCAGCACTGCCGTCGCGCGGAACGAATAGGGGTCCTCGTCGTTGTCGCAGGGATCGGCCTCGCAGTACAGGTCGAACGCGAAACCGAAGTAGCGCATCCACAGCCGGATCGCGATTTCGACGTTGGCGTCCGGGTTCGCGGGATCGTAGTCCTCGTCGATGGGCAGGTTGGTCTTGAAGTCATAGCGGCTCTGCGCGAGCACGTTGCGTCGGTCGTCGAGGATCGCGAAGGCGTAGACGACCTTGCCCTGCCCGTTGTCGTAGGTGAGGATCTGGTAGCTGGCGCGCTCCGACCCGAATTCCTCGAGGGCGCGCACGCGGCGTTCGAGCTGCTCGTAACGCGCGAACTTGAGCGGTAACGGGTCGCCCGCCCCGGCCGGAACGCTCTGGAACAGAAGCGACTCGTGGGTCGTGTCTTCGATACTCACGTACTTGAGCACCCACGGCATCTCATCGAAGCACCGCGACGCCGGGATGCGCTCGATGCGCTTGCGAAACGGCGGAACCTCGGTGCCTTCGCCCAGGCCGATCCCGAGGTCGCATGGATCCAGACACACGTCGAGCAGCGAGACGTCGATGAGGTGCCCCGCCTCGTCGAGCACTTCGTCGAAGCGCGGTCGAAGCAGCAGGTGCTCGACCAGGTGCAGGCCCTCGTTCTTGTGGATCGACTCCACCGCCGCCCGCAACGAGCGCAGCGCTTCGCTGCGCGCCGCCTGGCTGTCGAACGGCGGACTCGTGGCGAGCAGCGTCGCGTCTTCGAAATCGCTGCCGTCGTAGAGCTCGAAGGCGTAGGCGTGCTGTCCCTCCGTGCGTGTCCGGAGTCGCTGCACTTCGCGCAACTTGAAGTTCGCCGTCTCCGTCGCACGATCGACGATCGTGTTGGTCAATTCGTCGGTGCAGCAGCCATCCGCGACTTCGACGCTGGTGAGCAGCGCACGCTGGTCGTTGTCCGGATCGACGATGACCACGACGTTCAACAGCTGTCCGTTTGCGTTCTTCTTCTGCGTCTGCACGCCGGTCGCCGGGTCGGTCACCATCGACGGCTTGATGTAGAGGAACGCAGGCACCAGGGTTCGACGCGTAGCCTCGCGAAACCCGAGCAGGCGTGCCACGCGCCGCTCGACACCCGACACGTTGTCAGTATCCCAGACGCTGCGTTGCCGGTAGTCGTAACCGCGTCCGCGATCGCTGCTGATGCCGCGGTAGCGGCCATCTCTCAGGATGTTCTGCTTGTCGTCGATCAACCGTTCGTCGACGTCTTGCGGCGTGAGCCAGCGCACGACGCGCTCGTATTCGTGCAGGTCTTCGCCGAAGCGCGCGAGCATGTGATCCAGGAAGTGGTTGCGGCGCCCGTGGAAGAGCTTCGGCGTCTCCACCAGGGCCTGCACCGTCTCGCCGAACCGCTTGCGGATCTCCGGCCATTGCTGCGCTGCGCCGCCGCCGTAGTCGATGACAAGTGCCTGCAGGTTGTCGATCTCGTCCAGCACGCGCGTGAAGTAGGTGTGGCGCGGCGTTGCATCGAAGCTGAACAGATCGCGCAGGTGATCGAGTTGGACCAGATAGTCGCCGAGGATCTGCTCGAAGAACAGCAGGTAGCCCTTGAGCTGCAGCGCCTGGGCCGTGCGGCGCGCATCGGCGTCGGCGGGAAGCCCGGCGCGATCGCTTACACCGTAGCACCGGGGCAGCGAATAGGTCACCGGGTAATAGTCCTCGAGGTCCATCCACTCGCCGGCCGGGACGGGGAAGTCCACCGGGTGTCCGGACAACTTGTACTTGCGCTCGAGCGCCTTGCGGTCCTTGAAGAGCTTGAGCATCCGCTCGGGACGTCGATCGTCGGGTCGGCCGGTGTAGTACGACACGACCTCGGCGCTCTTGCAGAACACCACTTGCGACTTCGATGGCTGCACGCGCGCGATCCGCCGCGACTCGCGCAACTCCTCGATCCACTTCGCGAAGTGACTGTCGTCCCAGTCCGGAT
>DATKLH010000456.1:0-11019 GCA_035542515.1 Casimicrobiaceae bacterium | reverse complement strand
ATCCCGTCGACGGACATCGCCATCCGCGACGACGATGGCCGCGACCTGCCCTACGGCAGCGCGGGCGAGATCTGCATCCGCGGCCCGCAGGTGATGGCCGGCTACTGGAAGCGGCCGGACGAGACCGCCCACGTGATGACCCCGGACGGGTTCTTCCGTTCCGGCGACGTCGGCATCATGGACGAACGAGGGTTCATTCGCATCGTCGACCGCAAGAAGGACATGGTGCTGGTCTCGGGATTCAACGTCTATCCGAACGAGATCGAGCAGGTCGTGAACCTGCATCCGGGCGTGCTGGAGTGCGCGGCCATCGGCATTCAGGACAAGAAGTCGGGCGAAGCGGTGCGCCTCTACATCGTGAAGAAGGATCCGCAGCTGACCGCCGAGGATGTGCTCAAGTACTGCAAGGACAACCTGACCGGTTACAAGTGTCCGCGCGAGGTGGAGTTTCGCAAGGAGCTGCCCAAATCGAATGTCGGCAAGATCCTGCGTCGCGAGCTGCGCGACGAGGCGCGGCGTTCGGGCCCGGCGGACACGTCGTCGAGCGCTCGCGCCGACGCCAAGAGCACGAGCGGCAGCACGATGCTCAAGACGCATGGCGACTCCTGAGCCGCCGCTGCAGCTTCCCGACAGGATGCCGGCGTTGCGGGTCATCCCGATGCCCGCGGACGCGAATCAGAACGGGGACATCTTCGGCGGCTGGATCATGTCGCAGGTCGACCTGGCGGGTGCCGTACCCGCGTCGCGCCGCGCGCGCGGGCGCATCGCGACGGTTGCCGTCAATGCATTCGTGTTCAAGGAGCCGGTGCTGGTCGGGGACGTCGTTTCGTTTTTTGCGGACATCACGCACGTGGGTCGCACATCGATCACCGTCGAGGTCCAGGTCTATGCGCAGCGCAACCCGGGCAAGGAGATCACCGTCAAGGTGACCGAAGCGAGTCTCACCTATGTGGCCGTCGGCGCCGATCGGCGCCCGCGCGAGCTGCCTTCGGTTTGATGCAACGCAATACGAGGGCTGTCTTAACCGGGCCACAATGACTGGCGCCCGCGCCGTCGGGTGAGGCGTGTGCGATGCGGATAGCACGTGCGTCGCGGTATATTGAGTCCGATGTGGCTTGCGCGCGAAGCGGTGCGTTGGTCTCGTGCACTGGAACGCGCGGCGCACAACAAGAACCGATTCCTTGTTCAGGAGAAGACGATGACGACAACGATCCTGCGTCGCACCCGTGTTGCGACCGCGGTCGGCGCTGTTGCCGCGGCGCTCGCAAGCGGCCACGCGGTGGGCTCTTCCTTCGCGCTGCAGGAGCAGAACGCGAGCGGGCTGGGCCACGCCTATTCCGGCGGCGCAGCCGCGGCCGAGGACGTGAGCACGATCTTCTACAATCCGGCCGGCCTGGTTCGCCTCACGACCTCGCAAATGGTCGTCGCAGGCAACGTCATCTGTCCTTCGGCGAAGCTCCAGGACAATGGCTCGCAACCGGCAGCCTTCCAGCCGCTCGGCGGAACGGGCGGCGATGCAGGCAGCTGCGCGGTGGTCCCGAACCTGTATCTCGGTGTGCCGTTCACCGACAAGTGGTCGTTCGGTGTCGGCGTGAATGTGCCCTTCGGACTCAAGACCGAATACGACACGAGCTGGCTCGGTCGCTTCCACGCGGTGAAGTCGGAGCTGCAGACCTACAACGTCAATCCCGTGCTGTCGTGGGAGCCGACCAAGAACTTCACCGTGGGCGCCGGCGTGAGCTACCAGCACCTCAAGGCGGAACTGACCAACCAGGTGAATTATTCGGCCGCTTTCGCGCAGGGCGTTCAGGGTCTCGTGGCGGCCGGACAGATTCCGGCCGCGGCGGCGCCGGGGCTGATCGGCGCGGCGGCCGGGCTCGAATCGGGTGCCAAGGTCACCGGCAACGATGGCGCGTGGGGCTGGAACGTCGGGGCGCTGTGGCAGGCCACTCCGCAGACGCGCTTCGGCGTTGCCTATCGCTCGCAGATCAAGTACGACGTCGACGGCACCGTCGAATTCTCGAACCCGACGGTACCTGCATCGACAGGCGCGGTGGGCGCGGCGATCGCGAGCGGCGTGAACTCGGTTCTCGCCAACGGTGGCGTGAAGCTGTCGATCAAGATGCCGGACACCGCGAACGTGTCGGTGTTCCACCAATTCAACAACAAGTGGGACCTGATGGCCGACGTGCAGTACACCGGCTGGAGCGTGATCAATCAGCTGCAGATCGTGCGCACCACCGGATCGATCCTGTCGACCACGCCGGAGAATTTCAAGGACACGTGGCGCCTGTCGGCGGGAGCCAACTACCGCTACAGCGACCAGTGGATCTTCCGCGGCGGCGTGGCGTGGGACCAGTCGCCGGTGCGCGACGCGCAACGCACTCCGCGCTTGCCCGACAGCGATCGCACGTGGCTGGCCATGGGGGTCCAATACAAGGTCTCCGATCGCTGGTCGGTCGACGTCGCCTACGCGCATATCTTCATGCGCGATGCGAGCATCAACCAGAATGCCGGAAGCACGGCGGCCAACGGCCTGATCCTGGGTTCCTACGACAACATGGTGAACATCGTCGGGGCGCAGGTGACCTACACGTTCCGGTAGCCCCTCTCTCATCCCAAGCGTCGACGCGGGCCGATGGGGCGCTCGCGTCGACGGTTGTTCGAGCGCCTGCGCCGGCGCGATGAACTGACCTCCATGCCGAATCGATCATTGACCGTCGGTCGTGCCGCCGTCCTCGGCGCCGGCGTGATGGGCGCGCAAATCGCCGCGCATCTCGTCAACGCCGGCATTCCCGTGCTGCTGTTCGACCTGCCGGCCGCCGATGGTCCTCCCAGCGGACTGGCCCAGCGCGCGATCGAAAACCTGCGCAAGATCGAACCCGCACCACTTGCGCGACCCGAGCTCGCGGCCTACATCGAGCCGGCCAACTACGGGAGCGACCTCGCGCGCCTCGCCGAATGCGACCTCGTCGTCGAGGCGATCGCCGAGCGCATGGATCTCAAGCGCGACCTGTACGGCAAGATCGCAGCACACGTCGGCGCGCGCGCAGTGCTCGCGTCGAATACATCGGGCCTGTCGTTGACCGAGCTCGCCGGTGCCGTGCCGGCGAGTGCGCGTTCGCGCTTCTGTGGGGTGCATTTCTTCAATCCGCCACGCTACATGCACCTGGTGGAACTGGTCGCGACTCCGCACAGCGACCCTGCGATGCTCGATGCGCTCGAGACTTTCCTGACCAGCGCGCTGGGCAAGGGCGTCATTCGTGCACGTGACACGCCCAACTTCATCGCCAATCGCATCGGTATCTTCTCCGTGCTGGCAACCTTGCGTCAGGCCGATGCATTCGGGCTTGGTTACGACGTAGTGGATGCGCTCACCGGTACCGCGATCGGACGCGCCAAGAGCGCGACCTATCGCACGGCCGATGTGGTGGGGCTCGACACGCTCGCGCACGTCATTCGCACGATGCAGGAGACGCTGCCCGACGATCCGTGGCATGCGCTATTCGCAGTGCCACCCGTTCTCGCGTCGCTGATCGACAAGCGGGCGCTCGGCCAGAAGACCGGCGCCGGTTTCTACCGCAAGGTCGGCAAGGAGATCCAGGTGCTCGATCCGGCGCGCGCGGACTATCGTCCCGCCGCGGGTGCCGTTGCTCCCGAGATCGAACCTCTGCTCGCCTTGCGCAGTCCAGCCGAGCAGTTCGCGGCTCTGCGTTCGGCACAACATCCGCAAGCGCAGTTCCTGTGGGCGATCTTCCGCGACCTGTTCCATTACGCGGCGTTTCATCTCGAGTCGATCGCGGACAACGCTCGCGATGTCGATCTTGCGATCCGCTGGGGCTTCGGCTGGCGCGCCGGTCCGTTCGAGACCTGGCAGGCGGCGGGTTGGAAACAGGTGGCGGACTGGATCGACGAGGATCGCGCAAGCGGGCGAAGTCTCGCGCCCGTGCCATTGCCGCCGTGGGTGCGCGGCGAAAAGGTGAACGAGGCCCGTGGAGTGCACTCGCGATCGGGTGCGTACGCGCCAGCGCACGACAGCTTTGTTCCCCGTTCTTCGCTGCCGGTGTATCGCCGGCAACCGTATCCCGATGCGGTGCTCGGCGAGGCGTTCGACCGCGGCACCACCGTGTTCGAAACCGACGCGCTGCGGATGTGGCATCGCGGCGAGGACGTGGCCATCGTGTCGTTCCGAACCAAGCAGAACACGGTCTCGGAAGCGGTCCTCGACGGCCTGCTGCGCGCGATAGACCTCGCCGAATCGGGGTTCGCCGCACTGGTGATCTGGCAGGAACGCGAACCTTTCTCGCTCGGCGCCAATCTCGCGGAAATCGCAAATCCGGGCGGCACGCCGAACTTCGAGGGCATCGAAAGTGTCGTCGCGAAGTTCCAGGCGACCTCGATGCGACTGCGCTACAGCAGCATCCCGGCAGTCGCGGCAGTGCGTGGGATGGCGCTCGGCGGATCGGTGGAATTCCTGATGCACTGCGACCGCGCGGTTGCCGCGCACGAGTCCTATATCGGGCTCGTCGAGACCGGTGTCGGCCTGTTGCCAGGCGGTGCCGGCACCAAGGAGCTCGCACTGCGTGCTTCGCGCTGGGCGCAGCGCGGAAGCGTGGGCAGCCAGCTCGACATGTTTCCGTTCCTGCGCTCGGCGTTTCAGACCGTGGCCATGGCGACGGTGTCGCGCAGCGCCCCGCACGCCCGGCAACTGGGGTTCCTGCGCGACGACGATCTCATCGTGATGAACACGCACGAGGTCTTGCACGTTGCGCAGGCGCAGGCGCGGGCGCTAGCCGAGGCCGGCTATCGCGCGCCTCTGCCGGCACGCGATATCGCCGTGGCCGGTCGCACCGGCATCGCGACCCTGCAGATGATGCTCGTGAACATGCGCGAAGGCGGCTTCATCAGTGCGCACGATTACGAAGTGTCGTTGCACTTCGCGCGCGCGTTGTGCGGTGGCGATGTGGATGCCGGCAGCCTGGTCGACGAACGCTGGCTGCTGACCGTGGAGCGCGAGCAATTCATGGAGCTTGCGCGCATGGAGAAGACGCATGCGCGGATCGCCCATACGCTGAAGACAGGGAAGCCGTTGAGGAACTGACGTCGATGGCGATATGCGTATGAGGTTCGGGCTGTGAGCGTGTCTCAACGAGCGAGACAATGCACCGGAGCGAGTTTCCGCCTATCCGGTATCTGCACGTCATGGTGCACACGTAGGCAAGCTCACACCTCATCCCCAACAGCTCGTAGCGACTTTCGATTGCACGCATGACCACCAATCTTCGCAACGCCTACATCGTCGCCGCCACACGCACCGCCGTCGCGAAGGCGCCGCGCGGCGCGTATCGCTCGACGCGACCCGATACGATGCTCGCGCACGTGCTGCGCAGCGTGCTCGCGCAGGTGCCGCAGCTCGATGCCGCGCGCGTCGAGGACGTGATCGTCGGTTGCGCGATCCCGGAGTACGAGCAGGGTCTCAACGTCGCACGCATCGGATTGTTGCTCGCGGGCCTGCCGCCCAGCGTCGCCGGGATGACGGTCAACCGCTTCTGCGCGTCGGGCCTCAACGCGGTTGCGATCGCCGCCGATCGCATCAGGACCGGCGAAGCGGACATCGTCATCGCGGCAGGCACCGAGAGCATGAGCATGATCCCGATGCTCGGAAGGCTGGCGATCAACGCCGACGTCTTCACGCGCGACGAGAACATCGGCATCGCGTTCGGGATGGGATTGACCGCCGAGCGGGTCGCGACGCAGTGGAAAGTCTCGCGCGAGGACCAGGACGCGTTTGCTCTCGCATCACACCGCAAGGCGCTTGCCGCGCAGTCGGACCACGCGTTCGACGCCGAGATGAGCCCGCTGAGCGTCGACGAGCACGCGCCCGATCTTGCGACCGATCGAGTCATCACACGCTCGCGCAAGGTGGACAGGGACGAAGGTCCGCGAGCGGACACCAGCGCCGAAGGGCTGGCGAAACTCAAGCCGGTGTTCGCGGCGCGGGGGTCGGTCACGGCTGGCAACAGCTCGCAAACGTCCGACGGCGCGGGTGCAGTGATCCTCGCAAGCGAAGCCGCTCTCAGGACGCTGCAGGCCGAGCCGTTGGCACGCTGGGTGAGTTTCGCCGTCGGCGGCGTGCCGCCCGACGTGATGGGTGTGGGCCCGCTGGTCGCCATTCCCAAGGCGTTGCGCATCGCCGGACTGCGCAAGGACCAGCTCGACTGGATCGAGCTCAACGAGGCGTTCGCTGCACAAAGCCTCGCCGTGATGCGCGATCTCGACCTCGACCCGACGCGCATCAATCCGCTCGGCGGTGCGATTGCGCTTGGTCACCCGCTCGGCGCGACCGGTGCGATCCGCACCGCGACGATCGTGCATGGCATGCGACGCCGCAAGCACAAGTACGGCATGGTCACCATGTGCGTGGGTACCGGCATGGGAGCCGCGGGCATTTTCGAATCGCTTTGAGCGGCATCGGCGCAAAGCCGGGATGGAGATGCGCATGACACGCGTGTTCGCAATCGTCGTGATGGCTGCCTGGATGAGCCAGGCATTCGCGCTCGACGTCGGCGGAGTCAAGCTGGCCGACAAGACCACGGTGGGTGGCCAGGAGCTCGTGCTCAACGGTGCGGGCATCCGCACACGCGCCATCTTCAAGGTCTACGTGGGCAGCCTGTACGTGCCCGAGAAGGCCCCGACCACCGAGGCCGCGCTCGCGAAGGGCCCGCGACGCATCCAGCTCAACCTGTTGCGCAACCTTTCAACCGATCAGCTGGTCGACGCCTTGTTGGACGGATTGAAGGACAACAACACGCCGGCCGATCTCGCGACGCTCAAGCCGCAGGCCGACCAGCTCGTTACGATCATGCGCGGCTTCGGCGAGGTCAAGGAAGGCGACGTGGTGACACTCGATTTCGTCGACGGTGGAACGCAGATCGGCCAAAACGGCGCAGCGAAGGGAACCATTCCCGGCGAGGCGTTCAACCGTGCACTCACGCGTATCTGGATCGGCGACAAGCCGGTCCAGTCGGACCTCAAGAAGGCGATGCTCGGCGGATAGGCCAGGCCTTTCGGCCGCAAGTTTCGTGCGGCGCATGCGGTGTTCGCCCGGATGGAAAGCGCCCCGCCTCGCACGATACTTCCGGCCGGTAACATACCCACCAAGCGCGACCGCCTACACGCGGCCGCGCTGCGATGGCGCGACAACGGTTGGCGGCGCCATCGCGAGTGTCGCAAGCAAGATCGCGGCGTGCGCCATCAAGCTTGCGCTCTCTCCGCGATCCATTTCTCACGCACGGCTGCAACGACCTTGCCCGACTTCTGGCGTTCCTGCGGTTATCGACTGTTGACCACCGGAGGCGACGGGCGGCTAACGCTTACCGACGATTTCCTGCGCAGCCTGTTGCTGCGTCCCGAGCTCGCGCCGGTCGCGGGATCGGGTCCCGCCGAGTTGCGCCTGCACGATGCGTTGCTGGCGCTTCCTCGACGTGCTGTGGCCGCCACCGAGCTGGCAGCGATCGAGGATCCCGATGCAAGGGACAACTACACCATCTTCCTTCGCTTTCGCGACCGCCTGATGCAGGCGCCGTCGATCGAAGCCGCTTACGCGCGTCTGTTCGGAAGCGAAGGCGTCGACGTGCCGCCGCTGTTCGTCGCCCAGCTCACTCAGATCCTGCTGCGCCACATCCTGGGCGAGGACGCCGATCCGCTCGAAGCGAGAGCTGCCGAGATGCTGTTTCGGCCGCAGAAGATCGCCGTGCTCGAGGACGGCGCAGTCATGGCCGCGGACGCCACGACGGTGGAACGGTTCGCGACCACCGGCGGGTTTGGTTCGCTGGGCGAGTTGCTCGCGCGGCAAAAGACGCCGCTGCGGACCCTCGACCTGGACGTTCTCGACGAGCACAACGCCACGGAGTACTGGCTGCGCGATGAACGTTTCGACCTCGCGGTGAGTCTCAACCGCGGCCGCGTGGCGCTTTCCGCACTGACGCAGGTGCTGGTGCGCTGGATCGCGCACTTCCTCCATGTGGAGGTGACCCTCGAAGCCCGGCGCGAGATCGACGACAAGCAATGGGTGTGGCACGTCGGGCTCGACGCGCAGGCGAGCGGCATCCTCAACGATCTCTACAACGAACAGGACGTCGAGGAGGATCGCCTGGCGCGATTGCTGTGCCTGTTCGAGCTGCGCTTCGCCGATCCGTCGGTGATGCGACCTCAGATCGCGGGACGTCCGGTCTATCTCGCGATGGCGATGGACGCGGACCAGGTCCTGAAGCTCAAGCCGCAGAACCTCCTTCTCAACCTGCCGCTCGCGCGGCTGCAATGAATGAATTCCACACGCCGATTCCGGAGACCATCACGTCGTGTGCTTGCTGCTGCGCTGGCAGCGGGCATTTCGATCGCCGCAGACGCGCAGGTTCCACCTCCTGCGGACAGTCCGGGTGCCGCGTCCGCTGCGGCGACCCTTCAATCGCTCGCATGGCTCGAGGGCTGCTGGCGCGGCAGCGTGAACCAGCGCGAATTCCGCGAGCAGTGGATGCCGCTGCGCGGCGGGATGCTCCTCGGCGTGAACCAGACCGTCGTGCAGGACAAGACGCAGGACTACGCGTACTTGCGCATCGCTCCCGCGGCCGACGGCGCGCTCGAATACGTGACGCTCACGCCGGGACAGGGCGAGTACCGCTTCCGCTACACGCCCACCGAAGGCGAGCTGAAGGACAAGGAGTTTCGCTTCATTGCCGCGAGCGAGACGTATCCGCAGCGCATCATGTATGCGCGTGGCGACGAGGGCTGGCTGTACGCGAGCGTCGATGGCAAGATCAACGGCGAGGACAAGAAGGTGGTTTACCCGATGAGGCACATCGATTGCGCATCGGGCGAGGTGCTTCGCAAGTGACCGGCGGCCCTGCGATGAATGCACCCAAGAGCGCGGCGCTGGTCAATTTCGAACGCATGCTCGCAGCCGGCAAGGACAGCGCGCTGTTGCGCTTCAGCCTCGGCAACGAGAACCTCAAGGGCGGGGATGCGCAGGCGTCGGTCGACCACCTGCAACGCGCGGTGGAAATGGATCCGAACTACACCGCTGCATGGAAACTGCTGGGCAAGGCGCGGGACGCGGCAGGCGATCGCGCCGGTGCGCTCGCGGCTTATCGTCGCGGCATCGAGGTCGCCAGGACGCGCGGCGACAAGCAGGCCGAGAAGGAGATGAGCGTTTTCGCGCGGCGGATCGAGCGGGCCGTTGAAGGCGGCGACAACAACGACTGAAGCGTCGGTTGCAAGGCAACGACGACTCGATCCCGGGGATCGATTGCGGACGCGACGCACCATGGGCCGAGGCGACCCACGCGAAGTGGTCGCCGGCGCACTTCGCACGTGAAGGCGATTCGGTTAGCCAGGCTCGCAACCTGGCGTCGTGCCCTTCGTCGCAACGACGCCTGGGCCTCGTGTAGCTCTAGTGCGTGTTCAGGATCGCGTCGAGGTTGCGCCCACACCGCGATTGGCCAACCCGTCGGCGCGCAAGTTGCCCTCGGTGTCCGCGTGCCCGCGAACCCAGTGCCACGTGATCTCATGCACGTTGGTGAGCGTATCGAGCTCGCGCCACAAGTCCTCGTTCTTGACCGCCTTGCGATCGCTCGTCTTCCAGCCGTTGCGCTTCCAGGTGTGGATCCACTGCTCGATGCCGTGCTTGACATACTGCGAGTCGGTGTAGAGGTCCACCTCGCACGGACGCTTCAACGCTTCGAGCGCACGGATCACCGCGGTGAGCTCCATGCGGTTGTTGGTGGTGTGCGGCTCGCCGCCGAACAGCTCCTTTTCGCGTGTGCCGAAGATGAGCACGGCACCCCATCCGCCAGGGCCCGGGTTCCCCTTGCATGCCCCGTCGGTGTAGATGGCGACCCGATTCAAACGCGCTGTCGCTGAATCGTTTCGGTGACCACTTCCCGCGCGCCGGTCGCTGGTGCGAGCGCGGAATTGCGTCGTTCGCGGCGCTGCCAGGGCGTGAGCACGCGCATGCCGACCACTTTCTTGGTAGCGCGCAGGTAATAGACCGCCCCGGCGATGGGCCACCAGCGGTCCCCCGCACGCTCGAAGAACGCGAAACGCGAGAGCCACCGTTCCTGGGCGAACGGCGGCACATAGCAATCGAGGCTGCCTCCGACCACATCGAAGCCGAGCAGCGACAGCCAGTCCTTGAGCCGGTAGAGCGCGATGAAGCTGCCGTTCCACGGCGGCGTGGCACCGCGACCGAAGTAGCGCTTGGCACCGAACAACGAGAACGGATTGAAGCCCGAGATGACGATCTGTCCTTCCGGACGCACGACCCGATAGACCTCGCGCAACATGAGGTGCGGGTCGTCGGTGAACTCCAGCGCGTGCGGGAGGACTATGAGATCGAGCGCATTCTCGGCGAACGGCAGCCCGTGCGGGTCCGCCAGGATGTCCGCGGGCGGGTCGTAGTCGAGCGTCCAGCGGGATACGATGCGGCTTTGCGCGAGGCAACGCAGCTCGGGAAGCCCGATCTGGAGGGCGTGGTAGCCGAAGATGTCGGCCACCGTGCGATCGAAATACGCGAGCTCGCGCTCGCACAGGTAGCGTCCGAGCGCCGTCGTGAACCAATCGGAGAGCGTGTGCGAGCCGCGTCCCGACAGTCCCGGAGATCCATCCATGCCGTCGATTATCCCCATCCCGGCCTTCACGGACAACTACATCTGGCTCATCGAGCAGGAGGGGCAGGCGCTCGTCGTGGACCCCGGCGATGCGCGTCCCGTGCTCGATTACCTCGAACGCGAGGACCTGCAGCTCAGCGGGATACTTGCCACGCACCATCACAACGATCACGTGGGCGGCATTCCGGGCCTGCTCGCGCGGCATGCGGTACCGGTCTGGGGACCGGCGCGCGAAACGATCCCGTCACGTACCTATGCGATGACCGAGGGTGAGCGCGCATCGCTTCCGCTCGGGCTCGATTTCGACGTGCTCGACATCCCCGGCCACACCGCGGGACACATCGCATTCACCGGC
>DATKLH010000455.1:0-4439 GCA_035542515.1 Casimicrobiaceae bacterium | reverse complement strand
CATCTCGCGGGGGACTTCGTGTCGCCGTGCGCGCGCTGATGCGCAGCGCTGCGCGACATTAACCATGGGACTCGGCGTTTTCGTCATCCGGCGGCTGCTCTTCTCGCTGCTGGTCCTCCTGATCGTGTCGGTGGTGGTGTTCGTCGTGGTGCAGGTGCTGCCCGGCGACGTCGCGTCGATGATCCTCGGAACCGACGCGACGCCCGAGGACGTCGCGACAATGCGCGAGAAGCTCGGCCTCAACCGGCCCGCGCACATCCGCTACATCGAGTGGATCAGTGGCGCGGTGCGCGGTGACTGGGGAACGTCGCTGCGTCTGAATCAACCGGTCGCACCGCTGATCGCCACGCGGATGGTCAATTCCGCGGTGCTTGCTGCCGCTACGCTGCTCATCGCGGTACCACTGGCGATCGCACTCGGCGTTTACGCAGGATTGCGACGCGGACGTCTCGCCGATCGCGTCATCGCCCTGGTCACGCTCGTCGGCACCTCGCTGCCCGAGTTCGTGTGGGGCAGCCTGCTCATCATCATCTTCTCGTTCTGGCTACGCTGGCTCCCTCCATCGTCGCTGATGGATCCGGGAGATCCGTTGTTCACGCACGTGAAGCTGCTCATCCTGCCCGTCCTGACACTGACCCTGGTGATGCTCGCCTACACCAGTCGGATGACACGCACGAGCATGATCGACGTGCTCGAGCGCAACTTCGTGCGCACCGCGCGACTGAAGGGCATCGGCGAGCGACAGGTCATCCTGCACCATGCGCTGCCCAACGCGCTGCTGCCCACCATCACGATCGTCGCGATGAACATCGGCTGGCTGATGGGCAGCCTGGTGGTCGTGGAGACCGTGTTCAGCTATCCGGGCCTCGGGCGGATGATGGTGTTCGCGGTCAGCAATCGCGACGTACCGATGCTGCAGATGACCGTGCTGGTGACGGCGGGGGTGTACTGCCTTGCGAACCTGCTGGCAGACGTCCTCTATGCGTACCTGAACCCGCGCGTGCGTTACTAGTTGTGGAGCGCGAATACGTTGTTCTCAACCGCCTTGATTGACACGCATGCGTCATTCCGGCGAAAGCCGGAATCCAGTGACTTGCGCAGACGCTGCGCAGATAACACAAAAAGTCGCTGGGTCCCGGCCTTCGCCGGGACGACGCTGTTCTCTTGCACGCGCACGTGCCATGACGAGCAGTCGCAACGTTTCGATCCACGACGACTACTGTCCCGATCCCGGGAAACCTCGAACGAAAACGGAACTGCAAACTAACAGACCCCATGGACGTCGGACCGGCCAACGTCGAGCCTGGCAATGCCTCATCGCTGATGAGCAGCGATGCGCGGAGGCCCGACCGGTGGCGCTCGCTTCTCGACCTCGGTCCCATGTCGCCGGAGATGGCTGTCGGCGCGTTCCTGTTGCTGTTGCATGCGGTCCTCATCATCGCGGGCCCGTCGCTTACACCGTTCCCGTACACCGAGTTCCACATGACCGAAGTGCTCAAGGCGCCGTCGCTGCAGCACTGGTTCGGAACCGACCAGTTCGGGCGCGATGTGCTCAGCCGCGTGATCTACGGTGCGCGCGGAACGCTGCTCCTCGCGGCCGCCGCAACGGCGCTCGGGGTGGGTCTCGGCGTGGCGATCGGCATGAGCGTCGGCTACAAGGGCGGCCGGATCGACGAGTTCGTCATGCGATTCATGGATGGCTTGCTCTCGTTCCCGTCGTTGCTGCTCGCGATGCTCATTATGTCGGCGCTCGGATCGAGCCGGCTCAACGTGGTGATCGCCATCATGGTGGTGTTCGTTCCGCGCTCGACGCGAGTCCTGCGCAGCGTGGCGCTGGGATTGCGCAATCTCGAATTCGTCGAAGCCGCCAAGGTCCGCGGCGAATCGGCGTGGTACGTCATCACCCGCGAGCTGCTCCCCAACGCGGGAGGACCGATCGTGGTCGAGTTCGCGATCCGCCTCAGCTTCGCGATCCTGTTGAGCACTTCGCTCGGCTTCATCGGCATCGGAGTCCAGCCGCCGGAGCCGGACTGGGGACTGATGGTCAGCGAGGGCCGCCAGTATCTGCAGACCGCGCCCTGGCTGATGCTCTTCCCGGCCATCGCGATCTCGACGGCGGTGATCGGCGCGAACCTGTTCGGCGACGGGCTCGGAACGCGTCTCGCCTACCGCGGCGGAAGGAGCGATCTGTGATGGCTGACGCCGCGGCGCTCGTGCCAGCGGCTTCCGAGGAAGTGCTTCGCGTCGCTGGCCTGTGCGTGGAATACACCACCCGGCGCGGCAAGGTGCGCGCGGTGCGCGACGTGTCGTTCGCACTTCACCGCAGCGAGACCTTCGGCGTCGTTGGCGAGTCCGGCTCGGGCAAGAGCACGCTGGCCTTCGCCATCATGGGCTATCTGAGTGCCAACGGAGCGGTTACTGCGGGAAGCATCAAATACCAGGGCCGCGAGCTGCTCGCCATGTCGCGACGCGAGCTGGACCATCTTCGCGGCGCCAGGATCGCGATGGTCTACCAGGATCCGATGAGCGCGCTGAATCCCTCGATCACGGTGGGCGATCAGGTTGCCGAGGCACTGCTCGCGCACGAGTCGCTCGGTCGCGACGCGGCTCGCGCACGCACCCGCGAGCTGTTCGCGGCGGTCAACATGCCCGATCCCGCCAGGATCGCGCGTCGCTATACGCATCAGCTCAGTGGAGGTCAGCAACAACGCGTGGTGATTGCCATGGCACTCGCCTGCAATCCGGACCTGCTGATCATGGACGAGCCGACCACGGGCCTCGACGTGACCACCGAAGCGCAGATCCTCGACCTGGTGGCTGCGCTGAAGCGGCGCTTCTCCTCGGCGATCCTCTACATCAGTCACAACCTGGGCGTGATCGCGCGTGTCAGCGACCGCCTCGGCGTCATGTATGCCGGCCAGATGGTGGAGCAGGGACCGGTGCGGCAGGTGTTCGCACGTCAGCTGCATCCGTACACGGCGGGATTGCTCGAGTCGCTGCCCAACCTCGATTTCGGACGCAAGGCGCGCTCGCTCAAGCTCATCCCGGGAATGATCCCGGATCTGAACGATTTGCCGCCCGGATGCGCGTTCGCGCCGCGATGCCGCTACGTGCGCGACCGATGTCGCCAGGAGGCGCCGCCGCTGGTCGACGTCGGAGCGGAGCACCGGAGCCGTTGCTTTTTCTGGCGCGAGCAGGAGCTGGAACGAAGCGCGAGTCGCGACGCCGCGGAGGTTTCATCGCTCTCCGCGTCGGCGGCGCGGGCGCCGACCGAGGCGACGCATGCGTTGCTCGAGGTTCGCGACTTGAGCCGGGACTACGTCGATTCGAACAAGGTGCTGGGTGTGTTCGGAACCGAGCGCGTCGTGAAAGCGCTCGATGGCGTCGCGATGTCGCTGCAGCGCAACGAGACATTGGCGGTCGTGGGCGAGAGCGGCTGCGGCAAGACCACGCTGGCACGGTGCATCGTGGGTCTGGTTCCACCCACACAAGGGACGATCGCGTTCGACGGTGCGCCGCTGCCGGGGGTCGCCGCGGAGCGCAGCCGCGAAACGCGACGTCGCTTGCAGATCGTATTCCAGAATCCGGATTCCACGCTCAATCCGCGCCGCTCGATTGGCGATGCGCTGCGCCGGCCCTTGCGCCTGTTCCGCGGACTACGCGGCAGCGACGCCACGCGCGCCGCGCTGCAGTTGTTGCGCGCGGTGCGACTCGACGAGCGCTATCTCGACCGCCTTCCGAACCAGCTGAGCGGCGGCGAGAAGCAGCGCGTGGGCATCGCGCGCGCGTTCGCGACTGATCCAGATCTCGTTGTGTGCGACGAACCGGTGTCGGCGCTCGACGTCTCGGTGCAGGCCGCGATCCTGAATCTGTTGGGCGAGCTGCAGGCGCGCGATCGCACGGCGTACCTGTTCATCTCGCACG
The DNA here is from genome assembly GCA_035542515.1 of Casimicrobiaceae bacterium. Taxonomy (GTDB): domain Bacteria; phylum Pseudomonadota; class Gammaproteobacteria; order Burkholderiales; family Casimicrobiaceae; genus VBCG01. Next base: position 515 of record DATKLH010000455.1, on the reverse strand, counting down.
ACATGAGCGTCGTGCGCTACCTCGCCGATCGCGTGGCGGTGCTCTACCTCGGACGCGTTTGCGAAACCGGACCGGTCGAGCGCGTTTTCGCCGCGCCGTTCCATCCTTATACCGAGGCGCTGCTTTCCGCGGTTCCAGTGCCCGACCCGGATGCCGAAGTGAACCCGATTCGCCTCGAAGGTCCGGTGCCGAGCGCGGCGAATCCACCGTCGGGATGCCCTTTCCATACGCGTTGTCCGCGCAAGGTCGGTACGATCTGCGAGCAACAGGTTCCACCCGCACGGCAAGGCGCCGATGGACATATCATCGTCTGTCACATCGCTCTCGACCAACTCCTGGCGATGCAGGCGGGTTCGTCGCCCCCAGCATCCACCACTCTCGACCTGGAGGCCCCACTTCAATGAGCGCCGAAGCAGCCCGCACCTTGCGTCGTCATCTCGAATCGCGTCGCGGAGCGATGCTCGAGTTCGTCAAGGACCTCGTGAACATCGAAAGCTACGCGACGCAGCCGGAAG
>DATKLH010000454.1:0-9381 GCA_035542515.1 Casimicrobiaceae bacterium | reverse complement strand
CGACCAGAACAGATCGCCCTCCTGCGGATAGCCGTCGTGCGAATGAACGAAGCCGGGCAGGTTACCGATCAGGCAGCATTGCGGCATCAGCGCGCCCTTGGGCGGCCCGGTGGTGCCGCTGGTGTACACCAGCAGCGCCGGATCGCGGGCGCGTGTCGGCGCGGGTTCGAAGTGGCGCGACGCTTTCGCGAGCAGCGATTCGAAGGGCATCACACCGTCGCCGCAGGCTCCCGCCACGCCGATGACATGGCGCAGGTGCGCGAGAGCGTCGCGAATCGGCGTCAGGTTCGGTAACGATTGCGGATCGACCAGGACCGCCTTGGTTTCGCTGTTCTCCAGGCGATACTGCAGTGCGTCGGCGCCGAAGAGGAACGAGAGAGGGACCGCGACTGCGCCGAGTTGATTGATGGCAACGTGGGCGACAACGGTCTCCGGCCGCTGCGGCAGCACGATGGCGACCTTGTCGCCGCGACCCACGCCGAGCGCCTGCAATGCGTTGGACAGGCGATTGGCGTGCTCGCGCAGATCGAAGAACGTCCATGCCTGCCGCGCGCCGTCCTCGTCTTCCCAGTAGAGCGCGAAACGCGCGCGATCGCTCGCCCAGCGGCCACAGCAGGCCTGCGCGATGTTGAAGTCAGCCGGGACCTCCCAGCGGAACGACGCGCAGATCTGCTCGTATCTGTCCATTGAAGACGCGCATTGTGGCATTGCGAGCGCAGCTCGCTAGTGCCACGGTCCATCAGACGTTTTTATCCCCGAATACCGTGTTGGATCCGCCGACGTCGGATGATCCGACGTCCAGCGGCTCGACCGCCGTCCATACCCAGTCGGGTTGCTGTTCGATCAGTCGTCCGAAGCGCACAGGATACGTCGATTTGGACGTGCTGAGCTTGAAGCGACGCATGGGCTGGTATTCGGAGGCGGGCAGCACCAGCGAGCGGACCGGCGTGTCGGCGTCGCGCTTGCGCAGCGCGAGATAGAGCGCGGGGAAGCGCCGCCCGTTGATGGTGATCGCCTCGCCGTCGACGGAGTAATCGTCCTCGACCGATTTGCGCTGATCGATGAGCTCCACGCCGACGATCGTCGTAGCGATGACCTGCAGGCCGATCTCGGCGCGATCGCTGGTAATGCGCTTCATCCGTCGCACGATGCCGAGCGTCCACAGCGGCTGACCATGCGGCCGGATCGCTGCCATCGTCCCTAGCGTCACGGCGTGCGCGTCGCTCATCGGGGCGACCAGACGAAAGCCGGTTTGCGACACGTCCTTCACTTCCCAGGGACCGCCGGCGGTCGCGTACTGCGCGAGGCGTCGACGCGACGTTTCGATCTGTCGATCGCGCTGATTGCGCATGCGACCGAACACTGCGATGTCCATCGTGTTGTCGAAGCTGTTGCCCACGTCGACCTGCGGCAACGGGTTGCTCTCCTCCTCGCGCAGGTACCCGGCGATGCGCGTGAAGCCGACGATGGCGTCGACGGTTCCATCCGCGGCGGTGCGTTCCCCACGCCGCGCGAAGGGCTTGAACTCGGGGTCGACCTGTGCGGCGATCTTGTTGAGGAGGGACAGCTGCTCGCTGCGCCGCGGCGTCTTGTCCGACAACGGTTGCGCGCGGATCTTCTGGTCGAGCACCAGGACGTTTTGCATCAGCACCGAATGCAGCGACCGCGTGTCGAGGAACAGCACGCGTCCCTCGAGTGGCGCGGGGCTGCGGCGTCGCAGACCCTCGCGGCTGCCGAGGTCGACGTAGAATGAATTGACCGACGCCGGTTCGAGCGTCAAGCGCAGCGGCGCGCACCACTCGTCGAGCTCGTTGGCGATCCATTCCAGATGGCGCGCCGTGAGATTGCCCGAGTTCATGAGCTGCAGCACCAGTACCTGGACGTATTCCTGCTCGATCGTGGTCGTGATGCCGTCGCGACCGCGCGGAATCGGAATGCGCTCCACCTGACGCGCGCACGCCAAGGTGAACAATCCATGCAGCTCGGCCCATTTCGCCGGTATCCACTGCTCGTAGCGGTACAGGCGGATGCGAGCGTCCAGCCCCAGGTGGACCACTTGCTGGCAGAGCAGTTGCGGCGCGAGGCCCTTCCAGCGGCCGTTCTGCGTGTAATCGCCGACGTCGCGAGCGAAAGCCGCGTAGGCGACGAGAAAGGCTTGCGTCAGCTCGAACAGCGCTGACCAAAGCTGTTGCTCGATCTTCGAGCTCCGGCTCGCATGTTGCAGGTACTGAGCGCTGAGCGCCTTGCGCATCTTGAGCGTGCCCGTATCGCAGGCCAGCACGGCTTCGAGCCGCGCGGGTGTACGACGCGCGGCCTGCTGGGCCGTTTGTGCGAGCGCGTCGATGAGCTGCGCATGCAGCGCGAGCGGATCGGAAGAGGGGAACGTTGCGAGCCACCGCTCGGCGCTCTTGCGATCGGCCAGCGGGTCGCTCTTGCTTCGTGGCAAGCCGAACATCATGGCGCGCGACGACCTCCGGGAAGAGCGCGGTGCCGCGGCACGCTCGCCACGTCGTCTGGTCCGGCTGCGCTGTGTTGCGCTGCAGAGGACCGCGATGCGAGGCACCGGGCCGGGCGATGATCACCCAAACCGCTTTCGGCTGACAAGCGAGTGAACGTTTGGCATGTATCGTGCATCGTACGTCACGTGCAGCACAGGTCATGCCGAGCGCGGATGGTGCCAGCAATTCCCGATCAGGCACGGCTGAACCGGTATACTTGTGCACAACAGGCTGCACCACCTGAGTGACGAAAACCCGTAAGGAACGACGCAGATGGGCATCTTGATAAAGGCTCCGACCCGCCGCCGCGAAGCTACGGCACTTCCCCGCAATGCCGCCGAGGAGCCGGCGACCGATTCCGTGGGAGCGCTGCACATCCGCGAAGTGGTGCGCATCACCGGATTGCGACGCGAACAGTTGTACATGTGGCAAAGGCGCTACGGCTTTCCGGCGCCGCTGCGCGATGCTTTCGGCGATCGCGTGTATCCGCCCGATCAGGTTCGTCGGCTGAAGCTCATCAAGCAGCTTCTGTCGGAGGGCTGGCGCGCAGGCGCCGTGGTGGCGTTGAGCGAGACTGCATTGCAGTCGATGCTTGGACTCACCGCTCCCGATGTGCAGCCGTTGCCGCTGGAGATCGAACAAGCTGTGCAGCTGCTCGCCCAGCATCGCGTGGGCGAACTGCAGAACCACCTCTCCAAGCTGCTCGTCGGTCAGGGCCTGCGACGCTTCCTCGAGCAGACGCTGGTTCCGCTCAACGAGGCCGTGCACGAGCGCGTGGTGCGTGGCGAGATGCAAACCTTCCAGGAGCTGCGCTTCGGCGATCTTGCCCAGCGGCTGCTGCGCGATGTGACACGTCTGGTGCGTCCGACTCGCGATGCGCGTCAAGTGCTGCTTGCGACACCGCCAAACGATCCCAACCAGCTCGGCCTCGCGATCCTCGAGCTGCTGCTGTTCACCGAAGGCGTCAACTGCCTCACGCTCGGCGCAGGCGTCCCTGCGCAGGAGATCGCGGGCGCGGCGCGTGCGTACAAGCCGGCGATCGTCGTACTGCTGTTCGATCGCGGCATCTCCGGCAAGATCGCAGGGCAGGAGATCCGCGGCTTGCGCACCGCCCTGCCAGCCGAAGTTCCGCTGATCGTGAGCGGACGCGCGGTGAATCTGCTCGCTAAAGCGATCGAGAACGTGCAGGTGGCGCCCGACTTCACCTCGGTGATGGGCAAGATGCGTTCGCAGGGTGTGGCCACCGGGACGTCGCTTGCGCGCATCGAGGATCTGCCCGGGCAGCCGCAGCGCGCCTAAGCGGTCGCAACGCGCGGCCGGCGCATATTTGCGCGGGTCGTGACCATTGCTCGACGGGCGGTGCGAAAATGCGTGCTGACGCATTCTCGCGACCGCCCGTTCTCATTACGTCACCATGCGCCGCGTCTTCACCCATCGGCTGCTCTGGCACACGATCGGGATCGTGCTCGCCGCGGCGGTCGCCTACCTCGTGTTCAGGGGTTACCGGCAGCCGGACATGCTGATCGACTTCGTGAATATGCGTTTGTGCTGATGGCGCGACAGGCGATCGGCGATAAAGAGAATAGGCGATAGGCCCTCGCGCTACAGCGGCGAGCTGTACCCGCGCGCCGCGTGGCGCCGATACCGACTCTCGACACCACACCGCAGCGGTCTTGCATCGCCAATACGCGCAAGGGCCAATCGCTTGCTGCCCATCCTCAGCGCCGGCAACCGGTCACGGCTCATTCAAAAAGTCCTCCAGCTTCCGCCTGTCACGCTTGGTCGGCCGTCCCGTATGGCGCGTTTCGGCTGCCGCGGCCTTGCGCTGAGCGATCGCCTGCTCGCGTTCTGCGACACTTTCCGGCGTTTCGCGGTAAAGCTGCGCGGCATCGGCGGCCGATCCGCGGCGGTCCGAGACGCCGGTGACTTCGACGTCCCAGGTCAATCCTTGCCTTTTGACCTGCACGCGCGCGCCCAGGCCCACGGCCTGCGCCGGCTTCACACGCTCCTTGTTGAAGCGCGCATGCCCGTTTTCGATCGCGGCGGCGGCGAGCGAGCGCGTCTTGTAGAAGCGCGCTGCCCACAGCCACTTGTCGAAGCGACAGCGCACCGGCGCGCCGGATGGCCCGATCCTGTCGGCCTGACCCACTAGCTCGCGCTCTGCGGATTGGCGTAGGCCGCCATCCACGCCGCCGTTGCCACGGCGTCGGGATACTGCTCCGCCTGCAAGGCCGCGATCACGCGAAGGCGATCCTCGCGCGGTCGATTCTGCGAAAGCTTGAACTTGGCATCGAGGTGCTTGATTCGCAGTCGAAACGCCACGATGGAGGCCACCATCGCGTCGCGCTGTCGCTGCGGCATCGCGAACGACCAAGGCTTTGCACGAGCGCCTTCGAAGCGCTGGATCAGCGCGTCGAGGATAGAACGCGCCTCCGTGGCGTCGTGGATGAGCTCGACGCTTCCACGCGCGTGCACGGCGGCGTAGTTCCAGGTCGGAACCGCGTTGGCCGGATCGACATACCACGACGGCGACACATACGCGTGCGGTCCGTGAAACACCGCGATCGACTCGCCCGCTCGCATGCGTTCCCAATGCGGGTTGGCGCGCGCGACATGCCCGATGAGCGTACCGTGCGGCTCGCAGTCGGCGAGCAACAGCAACGGCACGTGCGAGATCGCAGGCTCGGGCTCGCCGGGCGTGATCAGCGTCGCGAACGGATGGTCGTGCATCAGCCGTGCGATCGCCGCACGGTCTTCCGCGTTGAACATCTTCGGAACGTAGAGGCTCATGCCACTCCCCGGTGTGCTGTCCCGGAACTATCTTGCAACAAAACCGACGAGAAACGACGCGCTACGTACACGGGAACCTTGCCGATATTCCCATATCGGCTGCGGCTCGCTTCGCATGGAGCACCGTCTTCGCCGCTCTTGCGGACAGCCGTATCCATGGTGAAGGACTTTGGCAGGTTATGGCCCGGACGGCACACTAATGACGCGTATCCTCGGCCGCGAACAGCGAGCGAGCCTGGGCCGGCGTGAAGGTGTAGCGATGGTTGCAGAATTCGCAAGCCACCTCCACATCGCCGCGCTCGGCGATGGCCGCTTCGATCTCGTCGACGCCCGCAATCCGCAGCGCGTTCTCGGCTCGCGCGCGCGAGCAGCGACACCGGAATGCGACCGGTCGCGAATCGAACACCCGCACGTCGTCGGCCGGAAACAGCGCGTGCAACGTCGCATGCACATCGTCGCCATCGAGCAGCCGCTCGGCGCTGCCGAGTTGCTCGATCAGGCGTCCCCACATCGCGTCCTCGTCGCGACCTGAGGAGGGAAGACGCTGGACGATGATACCGGCGGCGCGCGCGTTGGACGACGAGAGCACGAGCCGGCTCGCGAGCTGCTCGGAGGTCTTCAGGTAATGCTCGAGCGAAGCCGCGATCGACTCGCCTTCGAGCGCGACGATGCCCTGGTACATCGCGCCCGCGTCCCTGGGGTCGAGCGTGAGCACCAGACGCGAATTGGCCGGATCCCCAGCCAGCGCGCTCAAGCTCGCGTCGCGCGGTAGCGCCTCGATATCCGCCTGCGACCATTGCGCGGTCGCGCGCAGCTCGAGGGCGTCGTTGCATTCGACCACGAGCAGGCGCAGCGGACCGTCGCCGGAAAGCTGCACCACCAGGCTTCCCTTCATCTTGAGGGTGGACGCCAGCAACGCCGCCGCGGCAATCAATTCGGCGAGCGCACGGCGCACCGCCGGCGGGTAGTCGTGGCAGTCGAGGATCGCGCGGCTCGTCTCGTGGAGTCGAACCAGCGCCCCGCGGATGTCCGCGTGCTCGATGACAAAGGGTGTCAGCGTGTCGGTCTGTACGTCAGTCACGGCGAGCAAGCGGCAACGTGTAGAGCGTGAGCGGCAGCGCCGAATTCTTGTCGAAGACCGCGCCGGCCTCGATGCCCGCGCGCGCGACCGCCTCCGCGTTCTTCAGGCGCGAATACAGCGCATGCATTGCGCCGAGCGCGAACTCGCGGCCCGAGCCGGCCGCCCAGAACTGCGTGTACTCGAACACCTCGCGCATCGAATAGACGCCGAAAATGCCCGAGGTGTTCGCGATCAGTGCCGTGATCTGCGTCGACTCGTAGGGGTCGTCTTCCTCTTCCTTGGGATTGAGGAAGTGCTGCTCCTTGAGGATCGGATGCAGCTTGCGGAAGGTCTCGAAGATCGCGGCACGATGGGTGAAATCGAGGTCGGGGTGTTTCGCCATCAGGCTTTCGAACACGAGCTGATGCGCGGCCGAACCGCACAGGCCGATGTAGGAATCGCGAAACCGGATCACCTTGTCGAAGGAACGGTCGTGCGCAGCCGACAGGCGCGTGTCGCCGAAGGTGGTGAGCGAATCGGCGGCGATGGCGACGGTGTCGTCCTTGCGGACGACGACGATGGTAGTCATGGGAACGCTTGCCGGACGACAAGAGAGCCGTCCGCAACGAGGAGCCGTGATTATACGATGCGGCGATCGGAGGCGCGGGGATGCGGGAAAACAGGAACGAGGACGAGGAACGAGGACGAGGAACGAGGAACGAGGAACCGCGAGACATGCGGGCCGCTGTGCCTACCGACTTGTCACGTCATTGGAACAGCGCCCAGTCATCCTGGAATGGGGTCGAGTCACTGCCACTCGGCGATTTTCCCGTTTCCGAATCCCTATTCGCTATTCCCTATTGCCCGCTTCCTCCGGCGCCGGCAGCGCGAGTGCGGGCGGAAGCCGCACGACGCTCCACGTTCGCGCCGCGAACGACCAGAAGTCGCGCACCGTCGTGATGCCGCGCGCATCCTCCTGCTGCAGGAACGTCCAGGCCGCACGCAGCGTGGGCAGCGGGTTATCGAGAGCGATCGGGGGTGCCAGCGTCTGCTTCGACAGTTTCTCGCCGCGCGCATCGATGGCGACCGGCACATGCAGGTACGATGGCGTGGGTAACTGCAACCGGCCTTGCAGATGGATCTGCCTCGCGGTGGAGGCGAGGAGATCCGCGCCCCGCACGATGTGTGTCACGGCTTGCTCGGCATCGTCGACCACCACCGCGAGCTGGTAGGCGTACAGTCCGTCGCCCCTGCGCACGACGAAATCGCCCACTTCGCTCGCGAGATCCTGGCGTTGCAGTCCTTGCAGGCGATCGCGGAACGAGATGACCGCAGCGTCGACGTCGAGCCGCCACGAGCGCTGCGGTCGCGCCGCGCGATCGGGGGGAATGCCGTTGCGACACACACGCGCATACACGTGCTCGCCGATCGCGCTTGGCGGCATGGCGAGGACTTCGCGGCGCGTGCACGCGCATTCGTATACGGCTTGCGCGGCGCGCAATTTTTCGAGCGCGCGATGGTAAAGGGCAATGCGCTCCGATTGGCGAGTGATCCCCCCGTCGCTCTGGAAGCCGTAGGCGGCAAGCGCTGCGAGGATCGCCTGCTCCGCGGCGCGGTCGCTGCGTGGCATATCGACGTCCTCAATGCGCAGGAGCCATTCGCCGTTGGCGTGACGCGCGTCGGCGTAGCTCGCGACGGCAGCGACGAGCGATCCGAAGTGCAACGGTCCGGTCGGCGAAGGCGCGAACCGTCCCCGATAGTCGACGTGGCGATTCAGCGGACGCGAAGCGGGAAAAGTCAGTGCGGCGTGATGGCGCCCAGCGCGGTGATGCTCGCGACCGGGGCGTTTTCGCCATAGCGCTGCATCGCCGCGAGCACCGCAGTGGGATATTCGGGACGTCCGAGGCTGCCGTTGTAGCGGCCCAGCGCGCGGTACAGGTCACCGCTCTCGATGTCGAGGTAATGACGCAGGATCGTGCAGCCGTAACGGAGATTGGTCCGAAGCTGGAACAGGTTCTGGTCGGTGGATCCGATCAGGCGCAGCCAGAACGGCATCACCTGCATGTAGCCGCGCGCGTCGGCCACCGAGATCGCGTACTTGTGGAAGTTGCTCTCGTGATGGATGACGCCGAGCACGAGCTGCGGATCGAGACCGGCGCGCGTCGCTTCGTAATGCACGGTGGCGAGGAAGTCGTGACGCTCGCCCGCATCGGTGATCTTGGCCGCCAGACGGCTCGACATGCTGTCGATCCATGCGCGCACCATCGGCCGCTGCCCGTAGTCGGCCGGGACCGGATTGTCGGCGATCGCGCGGTGCAGCCCCATGATGACCGACGGCGCGAGCTGCTCCTCGACCTGGGCACCGGCCCATCCGACGGACGGCAACGCCAGTGCCACGGCTACCACAGCCGCGCGCAGCGCCTGCGTCATCCTGTTTCGCCGAAGGTCCGACCGCCTCATGCGTGCTCGATCCTCTGTTGCACAAAAGCCACGATTTCGTTCACCGCCACCGGGGTGGCCGCCGTGTCACGGCGCCCCTGGTACTCGACCTTGCCGTCCTTCAGGGCCCGGTCGCCCACCGTGATCCGGTGCGGGATGCCGATCAACTCGAGGTCCGCGAACATGACCCCGGGGCGCTCGCCGCGATCGTCCAGAAGCACTTCTATACCCGCACCGCGCAGCTCGTCATAGAGCCGTTCGGCGGCCGCCTTCACCGCGGGGTTGCGATCGTACCCGATGGGCGCAACCGCGACCAGGAAAGGCGCCATGGCGGGTGGCCAGACGATGCCCTTGGCGTCGTGGTTCTGCTCGATCGCTGCGGCAACCACGCGGGTGACCCCGATGCCGTAGCAGCCCATCTCGATGAAGTGCGACTGGCCCTGGGCATCGAGGTAAGTCGCGTTCATCGCCTTCGAATACACGTTTCCCAGCGCGAAGACGTGACCGACTTCGATGCCGCGCACGATGCGCAAGCGGCCATGCCCGGAGGGGCTCGGATCGCCGTCCACGACGTTGCGCAGGTCGGCCGCGGTC
>DATKLH010000453.1:0-6942 GCA_035542515.1 Casimicrobiaceae bacterium | reverse complement strand
CCGCTACCGAGTCGATCTCAGCTATCGGCTACGCTACCATGAATCGAAACATTCACTTGGATGAAATACAAGGGGCTGAAAGAGTCGATCGTCGCTTCGCTGGACATGCGCTCGTCCAGTTGGATCGTTGACGAGCTTGGCGCGGCTCGGATATTTCTGGGGTGAATCAAACACGCGCGACGGACCGCCATGGGTCGAAACCGCGAATCACGTCGTCCGCGACCATCGATGTGCGACAATTCTTGAGATACGACGAGCCCGCCGCCCATGCTCGAGATCTACGTCAGCACCGATGTGGAAACCGACGGCCCGGTCGCCGGCAAGCATTCCATGCTCAGCATTGGGTCGGCAGCCTATACGGCGGAGAAGGAAATGCTTTCGACGTTCTCCGCGAACTTGGAAACATTGCCGAACGCGCTTCCTGATTCCAAGACCGCTGCATGGTGGTCGACGCAGCCGGAGGCGTGGTTGGCGTGCAGGCAGAACGTCGAGCCCCCGCGCGACGCCATGGTGCGCTATGTCACGTGGCTCAAGTCGCTTCCGGGGAAGCCGGTCTTCGTCGCGTATCCGACCGCGTTCGACTTTCCCTTCGTCTATTGGTATCTGACCGAGTTCGTCGGGGAGAACCCCTTCGGCTATTCGGCGATCGACATCAAGACCTACTCGATGGCGCTGATGCGCAAGCCGTACCGCATGTGCGGGAAGCGGTCGATGCCCGCGGAATGGCTCGATCCGGTCCCGCATACGCATGTGGCGCTCGACGACGCCATCGAGCAGGGGCGACTGTTCTGCAATATGCTGAGAGCCAATCGCGCGCTCGGCTGACCGAATCTTTGCCGATCAACTCGAGCTTCACCGCTAACCGGCGCAGGATCGCTCTGCGACGATCGTCTCTGCACTACGCCGCGCAAAGAGACGATAGTCGATACACGCCTGGCGATAAGATGTTCAACTGACCCCGAATAGTGTATCGGACCGACTGGCCGTCAAAACGGCAAGCGAATGAAGAACTTATTGCACCGATTTTGCATTGCTCCGATGATGGACTGGACCGACCGGCATTGCCGGTATTTCCTGCGTCTCATCACGCGACGCGCACGCCTGTACACCGAAATGATCACCGCGCCTGCACTCGTGCACGGCGACGTGGCATACCACCTCGACTTTGACGCGGCCGAGCATCCACTCGCGCTGCAACTCGGCGGCAGCGATCCCGGCGAGCTCACGCACGCCGCGCGACTCGGCGAGCGCTGGGGCTACGACGAAATCAATCTCAACTGCGGATGTCCCTCCGAGCGCGTGCAAACCGGCAGCTTCGGCGCCTGCCTCATGGCGGAGCCCGAGCTGGTTGCGCAATGCGTGCGCGCCATGCGCGATGCCCTTGCGCTGCCTGTGACGGTGAAGCATCGCATCGGCCTCGATCGCAACGAAGATTATGCGTTCGTCCGCGACTTCGTCGGCATCGTCTCCGAAGCGGGCGCCGAAGTGTTCATCGTCCACGCGCGCAACGCGGTATTGAAAGGACTCTCGCCCAAGGAGAATCGCGAGGTCCCTCCGTTGCGCTACGACATCGTGCATCGCCTCGAGCGCGATTTCCCTTGTCTCACCTTCGTGATCAACGGCGGACTGACCTCCTTCGATGCGATCGAGCGCGAGCTCGCTCACGTCGACGGCGTCATGCTCGGTCGCGTTGCCTATCACGATCCGTATTTCCTTGCGCAGGTGGACTGGAAGCTCTTCGGCGACCGGCGCCCGGTGCGAACGCGCGCCGAAGTGGTCGACGCGATGGTTGCATACGCACGCGAGCAGATGCGGCGCGGAGTGAGCTTGCGTGCGATCGTGCGTCACATGCTGGGCCTGTACCACGGGCAATCGGGTGGACGCCGCTATCGCCAGATCCTGTCCGATTCGCGTCGACTTGCCGTCGCAGGCCCCGAGCTGCTCTACGAAGCGCTCGCGGCAGTCGAGCCCGCGGTCGCCGAGGCCGGGGTATGAAGGCCGACGTGGCACCGTCGCACGGTTCTAGGCGACGGCGGCTGCGCTAAGCCGATCGAACCTCGCTTCCCCGCGCCATGCGAGCACTCGATGCGTTGGTCGGATCCATCGTGCGAGCCGGCTCATGGCTTGCGCTGCCGATCGCTGCCTTGCTGTTCATGCAGTGGCCCTTGCGCGAAGTGCTGCAACGTTTTTCGCGCGAGGCGAACGATCTCGGCCAGATCTGCTTCGCGCTCTATGTAGCCATAGCCCTGACCGCGGCCTCGCGGCGTGGAACCCATCTTGCCACCGATGTCTTCGCACATCGCTATTCGCAACGTACGCGCCGCGTGCTGCTCCGCATCGTGGCGCTCGTGGCCGTCGCACCATGGTGCATCTTCGTCCTGTGGTCGGGCCTCGACATCGCGGTGCGATCGATCCGGCTGCTGGAAGGTTTCCCCGACACATTCAATCCCGGCTATTTCGTGATCAAGGGCGCGATGTGCCTGTTGGCTGCGCTGCTGCTCGTTCAAACACTCGTCGATTTCTTCGCTCCGCGACGCCAATGAGCGTCCTCGGCCTGGCATTGCTGGCTGCGGTGGCGTTGCTCGTGCCGCTAACGGGGCTGCCGGCCTTCGCCGTCCTGCTCGCGATGGCGGTGGCCGGTGCGCTGATCGGCGTCGCGAGCGGCGCCATCGATCCGCCCCTGCTGTCCGCGCTGCCGGGGAGGTTGATCAATCTGCTCGAAAGCGATCTGCTGCAGGCGCTGCCGCTGTACGTGTTCATCGGTGCCTTGCTGGTGCGTCTTCCGATCGCCGACGCGCTGTATCGGTCCAGTGTCCGCTTGCTGGGCGGGCGACCCCAGGCGCCGGGCGTCGCAGCGATTGCGATCGGCACCTTGCTGGGCCCGATGAACGGGTCGGTCGGTGCGAGCGTCGTGGCAATGGCGCGCGCCGTCGCGCCCCACCTCGCCGCAGAGGGAATGCCGGTGCCGGCACGGCATGCGTTGATTGCCGCGGCGAGCACGCTCGGTATCGTCGTGCCGCCTTCGCTCGTGCTGATCCTGCTTGGCGACGCGACGATGGCCGCGCATACCATCGCGCTGCATGCGAGCGGACGCGATGAGCAGATCCTCAATACCCAGGACCTGTTCCGGGGCGCGCTCGTCCCGGCCCTGTTGTTCGTGGTTGCGTGCGCCGGCATCGCGTGGTGGCTGCTTCGCAACTATGGGACTCAGGACCAGGCGAAGGCGCCGAGAGCGCGTGCGCGGACTGACGCGTGGATCGCGTTCGCTGCCGTCGCCTTCGTGGGGGCTCTGCTTTTCGGCGTCGCCTCGGGACGCTTCTATGCCGTCGAAGGCGCCGCCGCCGGGGCGTTCGTCCTGTTCGCGATCGCCGCGCTGAGCGGCCGGCTGCGCGGCGGTGCTCTGCCGCAACTGCTCGGCGATGCGATCGCAACCACCGGCGCACTGTTCGCGTTGCTCGCCGCGGCGACGACGTTCACGCTGGTCTTTCGTCTGCTCGGCACCGATCGGTTGCTCGACACGTGGATCGCGCGCCTGCCGGGCGGTGATGTCAGCGCGACCGCGGTGGTCCTCGGTGCGATTGCACTATGCGCGCTCGCGCTCGATGCGTTCGAGATCATCTTCGTGATGGTGCCCGTGTTGCTGCCGCCGCTGCTCACGCGCGTGCCCGACGCCACGTGGGTCGCAGTCCTGGTGCTACTTACCCTCCAGGCCAGCTTCCTCGTTCCGCCGATCGGTTACGCGGTACTGATGACGCAGGGTGTGCTCGGCGAACGCGTGCGTGCGCGTGCGATGACGCGCAAGCTGCTGCCGTTCCTGCTCGCGCAGGTGGCGATACTGTCCGCGGTGTTGGCGTTTCCGGCGCTCGTGCACCTGACGCAGCCCAAGGCAGCGGTGTCGTCCACGCCCGTGATGAGCGACGAGGAGGCGCGTCGTGCGATGGACCGGATGCTGGCACCACCATCGGACGACCCCGCCGGGCCCTCGGGCACGACCCCGCCACAATGAGCCGCGTCGCCGCGCGACGCCCATCGGTTTCGCACTTCGATCAGCGCTTGCGTTGCTTGCGCCGCAAGGCACGCGCGATGCGTGACTGCTCGAGCGCGGTGAAGCCCGGCTGCGCAGGCGTGGCGGTGGCACTGCTCCCAGGGTCCGGATCCGCATCTTCCGCGCCGCCCGGCATGGCGCGCAGGAACTTGTCCGGCGCCACCTCGGCGAAGATCGACACGCCAGCGTACACCGCGACGAAGAGCAGTGGTCCGACGAGAAGCGAAATGCCGGTGTAGATCACCATCAGCACCGCGAGCCAGCGCAGGAAGACCAGCGCGAAGCGACGCTTCAGACGCAGTTGCTCGAGGCTGTGCGTTTGCAAGGCACGGTAGAGCTCGACGTACGACCAGAACGCCGCGATGGCCTGGGTGACGAGCCCGATCCGAAAGCCGTGATCGGCCACGGCGTCCCGCCACTCGAAGCCCGAGGGCCCCAGCACGAAGATCAGCGGAACGCCAAGCGGGACGGCGAAAAACGCACACAGGAATGCCGCGGTGGCCACTGCGCCAACCTGTCCATTGATCGTTGCCGCGGCGCCTACTTCATTGCGCGCGAACACCGACGCCAGGCCGGCGAAGATCACGCCCATCGCGAGCAGCGTGTCCCAGAAGTAGAGCAGCAGCACGTTGCCCGCGGACCATCCGAGGAACAGGATGCCGGCGAGCGGTGTCGCATTGCGCGCGACGACTTGCGCGATCGCGAGCGGCGGCATGGGCGAGGCGTTAGAGGCCGCGCGGTTGCTCGTCGGCGATGTATTGCCGAACGATGGTGTCGAAATCGGGGTCGGCCTTCATTCCCAGCGCGAGCGCAAGGCTTGGCGCGAACGCAGGCGGCCAGGTGGACACGATACGGTCGATCACCGGATCGACTTGCCATTTCACGCGATCCGCAACGCGGTCGCCTGCAACGCGACGCAACGCATCCACCATCTGTTGCGCGCTTACGCTGAGGCCGGGCAGCACGATCGAGCGCGTCGAGCCGAACGCGCTCGCCGGTGCTTCGTGGGCCAGCACGATGTTGTGAATCACGCTGCGCGGTGAAATGACCCACATGCGCGTCTGCGGCGTCACCGGGCAGACCGCAGCCTCGCCGTTCAACGGCTCGCGGATGATGCCGCTCGCGTACGACGATGCGGCGCGATTGGGCTTGCCCGCGCGCACCGTGACCGTGGGAAGGCGCAGGCTTCGTCCGTCGATGAAGCCCTTGCGTGTCATGTCGTAGACCAGCAGCTCGCCGATCGCCTTTTGCGATCCGTACGAGGTCTGCGGCATGAGCCGCATGTCCTCGGGCACCGGATCGGGCAGCTCGCCGCCGTACACCGCGAGCGAGCTGGTGAACACGAACTTCGGTGGAGCGCGCAGGGTGCGGCATCGCTCCAGCAGCAGGCGAGTGGCATCGAGGTTCACACGCATGCCGAGATCGAAATCGGCTTCCGCCTGGCCGCTCACCACCGCGGCGAGATGGAACACGCTGTCGGTGTTGGGTTGCACCACTTCGTCGATCACGGCGGCATCGGCGATATCGCCGACGACCATGCGCACACGCGGATCGTCGATGGAGGTCGGAGGCGTCGCGGCGTCGAGCAGCGTCACCTGCTCGATGGGCTGCGCTTCACCGCGCGCATCGTTCAGCGTGGGGCGCTGCAGGATCGCGCGCGCGAGTCGCTGCCCCAGGAAGCCCGCACCACCGGTGATCACGATACGCATGCAACGCTCCGCGAAGGGCAAAGCGCTATGATAGCCGCCCCTGGTGAACGCCGAGCGATCGACATGCCGCGCCCCGTGCACTTCGAGATCCACGCCGACGATACGCAGCGCGCCATCGGCTTCTACACCGAGCTGTTCGCCTGGACGTTCGCGCAGTGGGGCTCCGAGCCCTATTGGCTGGTTACCACCGGCGACAGCGGTCCCGGCATCAACGGGGGACTGCTGCCGCGGCGCGGGCCACGGCCCGACGCGATGGGGCCGGTCAACGGGTATGTGTGCACCATCGACGTCGATAACCTCGACGCATACATCGCGCGCGCGACATCGCTGGGCGCGAGCGTCGCGCTTCCGAAGATGCCGATTCCGTCGGTCGGGTGGCTCGCGTATTTCAAGGACACCGAAGGCAATGTCTTCGGCATGATGCAGGCGGACGCGAACGCCCGCTGAACCGTCGTGATCGCACGCATGTCGATGCCGAACTCGCGCTCCCTCGACGATGTCGTCGCAGCGCTGCTCGACGATGGCTGGGTGGTCGCGGCGCACGCGGTGCCGAGCGAACTGCTCGCGCCGCTCGCGCAACGCGCGTGCGAGTTGGAGCGCAGCAACGAGCTGGTGTCCGCGAACGTCGGTCGCGCGTCGTCGCGCATTCACGACCCCGAGGTTCGCGGCGATCGCATCTGCTGGATCGAGCCGTCCACCACGCATCGTGGCGAGACCGCGCTGCTCGCGTGGCTCGACCGGCTGCGCGCGCGGATCAACCAGCGCGCGTTCCTCGGGCTGTTCGAGTTCGAGGGCCATTACGCGATCTACGCGCCGGGGCACGGTTACGTGAAGCATCGCGATCGCTTTCGCGACGACGATGCGCGCGTGCTGTCGTGCGTGGTCTACCTGAACGAGCGATGGTGCGACGCGGATGGCGGTCAGCTGCGTCTCCATCTCGGGAATGGGCAGGCTCCGATCGACGTGCTGCCGCAAGCCGGCACGGTGGTGGCATTTCTGTCGGATCGCTTCGAGCACGAGGTGCTGCCTGCAGCGCGGCAACGCGCTTCGATCGCCGGGTGGTTCCGGCGTCGCGCGGCGTGAGCGATACGTCGATGCTAGAATGATCGCCTCGCATCGCGATGCACGCCGACACGCGTGCGTCGTTGCGCTCGATCGGCACCCGCTCTCATGAACGCCCCGCACGGG
>DATKLH010000452.1:0-9478 GCA_035542515.1 Casimicrobiaceae bacterium | reverse complement strand
CGCGCCGGGGATGCACGGTGCTTCGCGCGAGCGATCTGGCGCCCGCGATGCCCAACGCGCTCGCGACGCGCGTCGACGACGCCTTCGCATTGCATGCCATCGCCGGGGACTATCGCCAGTTCCTCGCGCGCTTCGGTGGCGTGATCGACAGCTTTCGCTCGCTTGGCGTGCGTGCGAACGCCGAGCAGTCGTTCGTGGTTCGCACGCTCCTCATTCACGCTTATCGCCGCGTGTCGTTGCGCGATCCCAGGTTGCCGGCGGAGCTTCTGCCGCTCGACTGGCCCGGAGCCGCGGCGCACGCGCTGACGCGCGACTTCTATCGCATCACGCACCGGCTCGCCGAACAGCATCTGGCCACGGTGTTCGCGGCCGACGACGAGCCATTGCCTGCCGCGAGCGAGGATTTCTATCGCCGCTTCGGCGCCCTCGACTGAGTTCGCTTCCGTGCGCTTTGCCGACCGTGTCATTCCGGTAAAAGCTGCCTCGTAAAAACTACACCGCATGCGTTGCAAGGGGACCGGGATGCCGCTTAACCGCGCTCGCACCACCCGTCCCGCCATGGCACGCTGGCTGCTTTCCCCGGGAAAGCTTTCGAACGCAACCCCGGTGCATCGGTCATACGCTGAATCCCGCGATGGCGTGCAACATGCCCGCTTCGCGCGATCGCTTGAGTTGCAGAGGAGTCCGGTCCATGGCTAGTCGAACCGCTATCCGAGCGCCGGCGGTGCCGGAACAACCCCGATGAGCCCTGGCGACGAAGCGCCCGACCGAACACCGGGAACCGGCGAGAACATTTGCACGATGTGCCACGGCACGGGCAAGGTCAACGGCGCGCGCTGTGGCAATTGCGACGGCACCGGCCGCGTCAACGTCGGAATGGGCGGCGCTTGAGCATTCGACCAACGCCCCGATGATGTGGCCGTCATGACGCGCAGAACCCAGCGTTCCGACATTCATCTCGACGCCCTGGTTGACAAAATGGCGAGGCAAAGCTTTCCTGCAAGCGACGCGCCCCAACTCGAAGGCATCACCTTCGACGGCGAACCGGTGCTGTCCCCCGGCGAGGATCCGTGCGTATTCACCGCGCCGGTCGACGAGGCCGAAGTGGATCCGCGCCACTCCTGGGTTGCGTCCGAACGGGTGCTCGAGGAGACGCTGACGGTGAGCGACCAGGGCGCCATTACGCTGCGGCATCTCGGCGAGCCGCAGCGACTGCAGATCTACCTCGGTGAGGAAGGACTCGCGCTGTCCGCGGACGACCTCGACCTGCTCATCGCAACGCTCGAGCGCAAGCGGGCGGAGATGCGGCGGTGAGTCTCCGCACTCAAGATGCGAATGCTTCGCGTGGCTGGCTTTGCGCTTGCATTGCAAGCGCCCTTTTTCTGGTCGCTGGCTGTTAGCGCGCGCTGCGCCAAGCGCCGTGTGCACACTGACAACTCGGAACCATGAACGTGCGATCGTGCAACGATCGCGATCACCGGCAGTCAGCGCCCCACCATCGCAAGCACGTCGGCCTTGAGGAACCGCTCCACCACGAGCATGAACCCGATCGAGGGCACGAGCAGCAGCAGCGCGGTGATCGACGCGATCTGGTAGTTGCCGCCCATGCTGGCGTTGAACATCAGCAAAGGCAGCGTGGTGACGTCGGGCACGCCGACGAAGAAGGTGCCGGTGAATTCGTCGAGCGATTCGAGGAACACGAAGATCGCGCTGGCCATGAGCCCCGGCATCGCCAGCGGCAACGTCACGGTGCGAAAGCAGGTCCATGGCGAGGCGCCGAGATTGCGTGAGGCCTCCTCGAGCGAGGTATCGATCGACGCGAACGCCGCGGAGGCGATCCATACGGCGAGCACGAGACCGTGGGAGGCATGCACGAGCACCACGCCGGTGATCGTCCCGGCCAGTCTGATCTGGTAGAAGACGTGCGCGATGTTCACATACACCGGCAGGTTCGGAATCGCCTGCGGCAACAGGAACGCGAGCAGGATCAGCCCGCGCCAGCGCAAGCGCAACCGGGCAAGCGCGTAGCCGGCTGGAATCGCCACGGCGAGGCCCACGATGACCGTCAGCACCGCGATCCACACGCTGGTGCCCAGCGACCCGAGCGCGTTGCCGCGCGGCGCGAAGACCCTCCCCCAGAAGGTCAGGCCGTATTCGGACGGCAGCTTGCTGGGGAAGTACCACTTCTCGGCGAATGCCCACAAGCCGAGGTTGGCAAGCGGTCCGAAGATCGCGAAGGCGAACAGCGCGAGCAACGCCGCGCGAACGACCGCCTGCGGAAGTCCCAGCACGCGCGCTCTGATGGACGCTTGGGCGAAGGCGGCAGTGCTCACGACTGCGTCTCGGCCTTGCGTACCGCGTGCCGCAGGTAGAACGCCGCGCCCACTGCCGCGACCAGCAGCGACAGCAGGCACAGCGCGTTCGCAACCGCGTAGTCGCCGTGCGTGCTGATGCGGTACGCGACGTCGACGGTCATCATCGTCGGCGAGTTCGGATTGATCATCAGCGGCACGGAAAGCACCGAGAGCATCGTCACGAACGAAAGCACCAGTCCGACGAGGAGCGTGCCGCGCACCTGCGGCAGGACAATGTCCATCAGCACTCTCCAGCGCGGCGCGCCGAGATTGCGTGCAGCCTCGACATGCTGGCGATCGAGCGCCGCCATGGCACCGGCGAGGAGCAGCGTCACGAACGGCGCCTGCTTCCAGACGAATGCGACGACGATGCCCCGCCAATCGAGCAGGCTTTCGGCGGAGATCGGCTCGAGCAGCCCGGCACCGATCAGCACGTGATTGAGCATACCGTTCTTCGCGAGGAAGGTGCGCATCACCTGGCCCGCGACCACGAAGGGAATGAACAGCGGCCATCGATACAGCCAGCGCAGGATCGCTACCGCACGAGGGTTTTCGCCAAGCGTCAGATAACCGCCGATGACGATGGCGACCGCTGCGATGAGCGCGGTCGAAATCGCCACGATCTCGACCGTGAACAGCAGGTCCTTGGTATAGAGGTCGATCGCCTTGTCGAAATGCGCCAGCGTGAAGCCGCCCTGCGGATCCTGGAACGCGCCGATGGCCGACATGCAAAGCGGCAACACGAAGAAGACCGCCACCACTGCCAGCGCAGGGGCAACGAGCGCGAGTCCGATGAAGCGAGCGCCCGAACGTGTCGACGTATCGTGCGCGTCCGGTCGCCGCGACGGTAGCGCGGCGGCGTCGACGGCACGCGCGGGATCAACGGTCGACATTCAACGGCTGCATGGCGGCTTTCGCCTGGCGCCCCTCACCCCAGCCCTCTCCCCGCGGTGCGGGGAGAGGGAGCGGGTCGATGCAGCCGCATACCTGCGCCTGCGACCGGTGAAGACGGAGCCAAGGCGCACACGTTTGGATACCTCTCCCCGCGGCGCGGCGAGAGGGAGCGGGTCGATGCGCTCGCATACCTGCGCTTGCAACCGGTGAAGACGCAGCCAGGTCGCCACGTTTTGAATACCTCTCCCCGCTTGCGGGGAGAGGTCGCGAGCCGCGAAGCGGAGAGCGGGTGAGGGGCGCTGGCACGCGGCTACTTCAAGACGACCCGCTCGTATCCTTCGACGATGTCGGTGAAGTACTCCGAGAGCGGAAACGGACGCCCGTACTTCGCGAGTTCATCCGGCTTGATGTCGGTGAACAGCTTGTTCCACGCCGCTGGGTCGAGCTTGCTCTGCACGTACTTCGGATCGATGCCCGGGTACCAGTTGAACTGCTTCACGATGCCCTCGGCCTGCACTTCGGGGCTTTCGGCGAAGTCGACGAACTTCTTCGCGATCGCGGCGTTGGCGGCCTTGGCCGGGATCACGTAGTACATCGGCTGGCCGGGCAGGCCCGGTGAGGGCAGCTCGAGCTTGATCTTGGGATTCATCTTGCCGTCGGCCATCCACGTGTAGAACATGTCGACCCACACGGGCCCCATCGCGATCTCGCCGCGGTTGAGCATGTCGAGCGTACCCGCGTTGCCCGGCGTCATCACGACGTACTGATTGAAATCCTTGAGGCTCGCGAGCGCCTTGTCGATCTGGGCTTTCGCCGCCGGATCGTACGGCCCCTTCTCGAGCTTGTCGGCGATGCCGCTGTTGGCCGACACCCATCCGGTGACGAACCCCACGCCGGACATGCCGCCCTTGACGCCGTTGTAACCGAACTGCTTGGGGTTCTTCTTGACCCACTCGTTGAGCTCCGAGAAGCTCTTCGGCGGCGCCTTCACCAGGTCCGGGTTGTACGCGAATGCGATCTGGCTGTGGAACATCGGCAGCACGTAGCCGTCGACGTTGGCGCCGAGCGCGTTCTTCGCCGTATCGCGCGAAACGAGCTTGCCTGCATTCACATCGTGGCGATAGGGCATGAGCAGCTTGTCGTTCACCATCGTCGCGGCGCCGCGCTGGTGCACCACCGCCACGTCGACGTCCCAGGTGGCAGTGCCGGCCTTCTGCTGCGCGGAGAGCTTTTCGTAGATCTTCTGCGAGCCCGAATCGCCCGGACCGGTGCCCACGGCGCGCACCTTCACGCCTGGATTCATCTTCTCGAACTTGGGCCCGAGGTAGTTATTGATGTAATCGACCATGTTCTGGTCGCCGGCGCTGACCACGTTGAGCGTTTGGGCCATCGACGGCTGCGCACCGAGCGCGGCGATCGCAACGAGCGGCACGGCCGCGACGAGCCACAAGCGGAATCTCATGAACTTCCTCCCTGAAGTAAGCATCATCAATGACGCGGAAACAACAACAGCGAAGCGCGCGGCACCGCCACGGTCACCGTCGCGCCTTCGTCCATGCGTTGGTCGGCACGCGCCCATACGTCGTTGGCGTCGGTACGCACGCGGTAGCGATAGCCGTTGCCGACATACAGCGTCTGCGCGATCGTGCCGCGCAAATACAATTCGCCTTCCGATGTCGGCTGATCAGCCGATGCCGCGACACGGCAATCGTCGCTGCGAAAGCGCGCGGTCAACGGCTCGCCGGGCTCGCCGCCGCCGTTCACCGGCTGAAGCGCACCGTCGGTGCGTCGAACGAGCGGGATCGCATTGTCGGCGCCCATGAAGCCTGCGACGAACGGCGACAGCGGACGGTGGAACACTTCCTCGGGCGTGCCGAACTGCTCGACCTTGCCGCCTTGCATGACGGCGATGCGGTCGGCGAGCGTGAGCGCTTCTTCCCGATCGTGCGTGACATACACCGCCGTGATGCCGATGCGCTTCTGCAGGGCCCGCAGTTCGTGGCGCAGCTCGATGCGCACCTTGTAATCGAGGTTCGACATCGGCTCGTCGAGGAGGAGCAGCTGCGGATCCACCGCCAGCGCGCGACCGAGCGCGACGCGCTGCCGCTGACCGCCGGAAAGCTGCATGACCGCCCGCGGCCCGAAGCCGGAGAGCTGCAGGAGGTTGAGCATCTCATCGACGCGTTTGGCGATGGCATCGCGTTTCACGGCCCGCATGCGCAGGCCGTAACCGATGTTGTCGGCCACGCTCATGTGCGGCCACAGCGCGTACGACTGGAACATCATCGCCGTGCCGCGGCGTTCAGGCGGCAGCCGTGTGATGTCGCGTCCGTCGACGCGAATGCGACCGAGGGCCGGTTGCACGAAACCGGCGATGGACCGCAACAGGGTCGTCTTGCCGCAGCCCGAGCTGCCGAGCAGCGCGACCAGCTCGCCCCGCGCCACATCGATGCTGACGTCGTCGAGGACCCTGGTGCTTCCGTAGTCGACCGACAGCGATTCGATGGCGAGATAGGCGGACATGCGGGTCTTCAGCGGGGCGCGATGATCGCGCGTCAGTATGACCCGAATGTGACGTTCAGGTAAGGCGCTACAGGCTGTTGCGCTGCAGCAGCATCGACTGGCGCGCCGTCGCCGACTGACAAGCGCATCGGCTCCTCGTCGTCATCGTCGTCGTCTTCATCGTCCTCGTCGTCTTCATCCCAGCCTTCGTCGTCGTCGGGATCGCCGATCGGCACGACGTCATCGTCCTCGTCGCCCGGCCCGTAAGCGTGCATGTCGAATTTGAACATCGCGTGAACTCCAGTCGATGCCGGGCGCGTACCAGCGCTACGCACGCGGCGGAATACGCAAGGTTTCGCCGGCGTGGATGCGATCGGGGCTGCTGAGCATCGGACGGTTCGCCTCGTAGATGCGCATGTACTGGCTCGCATCGCCATAGAAATGCTGCGCGATGTGCGCAAGCGTGTCGCCGGCCCTGACGGTGTAGAACTGGGCTTCGGGTTCCGATCGATCAACCGACATCATGTCGTGAACGTGTGCGACGCCTTCGACGTTCCCCGCGCACAGCACGATCTTCTCGTGCGTCGGCTGATCGGGTGCCACGCCGTACAGGCTCACCGTCGCGCTCGCCGCGTCGAAGGTCACGGTGAGACCCGTTGCGCCGAGCTTGTGCGTTCTGATGTAGGCGAGGATCGCGTCGGCGGCGGCGGCGTTGGCGGCCTGCATCTTCGCGGCATCGTCGGGGTGCAGGCGAGCGTCGTCGAGCGCGTGTTGCGTCTCGCCGCGACCGAGCAGCTTCTCACCAGCGTCCAGCACGAAGTCGATCAGGCCCATCGAGTCTCCCCTGCGGTTTGACCGCACAGGATAACGCCGACCGCGCTCCGGCGCGACGCCGCCCGACTGCGGCATGCACCGTAAAGATTGCACGGTCGACGGCAATTGCTGCGCCGTGCCCGATCGTCAGGCATGTCACAGGGCCCCGCCAGCAACCCTCGACACGGCCTCCTGCGCGCGCCGCACCGGGGTACGAAACATGCTTGAGTGCGGCCACAGCAACGGCGCACCCGATGCGCCACACGTCCAACATTTGATCATCGGCGAGCCCACCATGCCAGACGAAACCCGCAAAGCCTCCGACGTTGTCACCGAGCCCAAGCCGCCCTTCCCCGAGCAGCATCAGCAGGGACCGGGATTGGAATCGAAGCTGCAGCCGCGGCCGCGCTACCAGGCCGAGAAGTACAAGCCCGCCGGCAAGCTGCAAGGCAAGAGCGCCCTGATCACCGGCGGTGACTCCGGAATCGGCCGGGCGGTCGCATTGATCTACGCGCGCGAGGGCGCCGACGTCGCGATCACGTACCTGCCCCAGGAGCAGAGCGACGCCGAGCAGACGCGCCGCGCCGTCGAAGCCGAGGGGCGCCGATGCCTGCTGCTCGCGGGCGATCTAGCGGACGTCGATTTCTGCAAAAGCGTCGTCGAGCGCACGGTGCAGACCTTCGGCAAGCTCGACATCTTCGTCAACAACGCTGCGCACCAGAACCGCAAGAAAGACCTGAGCGAAGTGACCGACGAGGAATTCGAAACCACCTTCCGGGTGAACATGTTCGCCTTCTTCTATCTCGCGCGCGAGGCGCTTAAACACATGAAGGAAGGCGCTGCTATCATCGCCACCAGCTCGGAGACCGGGATCATGGGCTCCAAGGAACTACCCGACTATTCGGCGACCAAGGGCGCGATCAACGCGTTCGTGAAGGCGATGTCGATGAGCCTCATCGAGCGCAAGATCCGCATCAATGCAATTGCGCCCGGACCGGTCTGGACGCCGCTCAATCCCTCGGACGCGGGCCTGCCGCCCGACAAGGTGGCGAAATTCGGATCGCAGAATCCGATGGGGCGTCCGGCGCAGCCGGAAGAGCTCGCACCGGCGTACGTGTTCCTCGCGTCGAACGCCGATTCTTCCTACATCACCGGGATCGTGCTGCAGGTGATGGGCGGAGAGACGACGGGAGGATGACAGGCGTTTCGCTTTGATATTGACGGAGGAGACGCGGAGGCGAGCGCGCGATGACGCCGCAACCCTTCCCGGTCATCGGCGATGACAGAGCGCCCGCGCACGGGGGTCGACGCGGTCGTTTGGCGTCACCTCCGCTTGCGCGCGACGACGGTCAGAAACTGCGCAGCAGACGGGTCGGAGCTCGCCCCGTAATCCCACGCCTCGCCAGCGGCGGCGAATGCGCCGCCCGTCACCAGCGCTCGCAACGCGTCCGGCGTGAACGGACGAATGTGCTCGACGGTGTCGATCGTTTCGACCGCCACGCCGTCGCGGACGATCTCATAACGCCTTTCGATACGATTGACACCGGGCTCCGCGGCACGGATCCGTTTGCTGCGCGTGAGCGTGCCTGATGTACAAGGCCTCGAATAGTCGACGCGAAACGTCTCGCTGTAGGCGGTCGCGCGCGGCACGAACGCGTCGAGCACGAGCATTCCTCCAGGTTCGAGCACGCGAGCGATCTCGTCGATCAGGACAGCTGCGTCGTCGACGGCCCGCATGTAGGTGATCAGCGAATAGGCGCAGAGCACGGCCTGGAACCGGCCATCGCGGAACGGGAGTCGTCGTGCATCGGCGCGTGCGATGCTTGGTGCAACCGATCGCGCGAGCGCCTTGCGCAGGAGCTCGACGAGCATCGGCTGCGAGCGATCGACGCCCACGATGTCGATGCCGCGTCCCTGCAACTCGAGGAGGATGCGTCCATTACCGCAGCCCACCTCGAGCACCGGCCCACCGTGCTGCGCGAGCGTGCGCGCATAGAACCCGACATCGTCGAACGGCATGTTGCGCGCCATGTCGACGTCGTAGAGATGAGCGATGCGGTCGTAGCCGGTCGCCGCGTCGGGCCGTGCATTCACAGCAACGACTGCCATAATGCGAGCTGCACGCCGGCGCATTGCGGCCACTGGTAACGGTCCAGCACCTCGCGCCGGGGTGCTTCGCGGCGATGCCGCGATGGCGTATCGCTCAGCAGGCTTACGATCGGCCCTGCCATCGATGCGACATCGGGCACCGTCGCCAGCGCGTCCAGACCTTCATCGGCGAAACCGCGCGCTCCATCGAGCGTGCTGACGCAGACGCGACCCGTCGTCAGCGACTCGATCAGCTTGATCGCCGAGCCGCGGATACCGGCCAGCGGATTGATGCTCAGCGCGCAGTCGTGCAGCAATTGCTCGACGTCGTCACGATGCCCCAGCACCTGCACGCCGTCCTGGTGAAACATCGGCTCGGTCGCCACGCGTCGCGGCGCGTCGTCGCCGCCCAGGACCATCAGCCGGGCATCGGGAACTGCTTCGCGGATCGCAGGGTACGCGACGCGCAGGAATTCGCGCACGCCATCGAGATTGGGCTGGTAGCGAAAGGGACCGACAAACAGCATCGTCGCGCCTTGCGAAGGCCGATACGCCTGCAGCGCGAACGCGGTGCCGTTGGGCACGCACACCACACGCGGATGATCCACGAGCCGGGCGTCCTCGGAAGAGCACACGGTCACCGCGTCGTAGCGGGACACCAGGTCCTGGAACTCGTCGGCCTGACGCGCGTCGTCGAAATCGCTTGCCGACACGGCGTCGTGCAGGCCGAGCACCCAGCGCGCGGTGCCGGTGCGTTGCTCGATCAAGCCGGCGAGCTCGGCATGTTCGATTTGCACCAGTGCCGGCTGGTACCGCGCGAGTGCCTC
>DATKLH010000451.1:0-30605 GCA_035542515.1 Casimicrobiaceae bacterium | reverse complement strand
TGACCGACCAACGCAGACAGCTCCGGCGCACTGACCATCGCGCCCAACACCACGGTCACGGTCAACAAGTCGTTCAGCCCCACCACAGTGGCCGTGGGATCAACCTCGACGATGTCGATCCAGATCCGCAACAACAATCCGAATGCGATTACGCTGTCCGGCGTCACGCTCACCGACAATCTGCCGATCGGGATGGTCGTTGCCAATCCTCCAGCGCCCACGCTGACCGGCTCGGGCTGCAGCGGCGGCAGCGTGACGGCCGCGAACAATTCGACCTCGGTGTCGTTGGGCGCGACGGCGATCGCCGTGAATTCGATCTGCACGATCACGGTCACGGTGCGCGCCAACGCCTCGGGCAACCTGATCAACAACATTCTGCCCGGTGCGGTGAGCAGCTTGCAGGGCGTCACCAATCCGCTGCAGGGGACCGCCACGTTGGCCGCGACCGGCACGGTGAGTCTCGGTTTGACCAAGACCGATGGCGTGGTCAGCGTCACGCCGGGCGGCTCGACCACCTACACGATCGTGGTATCCAACACCGGCCCCGACGATCTCGCCGGGCTCGTGGTGAACGACACGCCGCCCGCGGGCGTGACCTTCGGCGCGTGGTCGTGCACACCGAGCGGTGGCGGGACCTGCGGCAGCGGGTCGGGCGCGATTGCCGACCTGGTCAACATCCCCAAGAACGCCACGCTCACCTACACGGTTCCCGCGAGTGTTGCTTCCTCCGCGACCGGAAGCATCACCAATACCGCCACGCTGGGCGTACCGGGCTCGGTGATCAACAACGGATCGTCTTCGGCGAGCGATACCGACACGCTGTCACCGGTGGCGGATGTCGGCGTCACGAAGATCGTCGACAACGCGACGCCTGCGATCGGCAGCAACGTGAACTTCACCGTCAGCGTCACCGACAACGGGCCCAGCGACGCGGCGACCGTGAACGTCGCCGACCTCCTGCCGAGCGGCTACAGCTTCGTGTCGAACCTGGCGAGCCAGGGTTCGTACGATGCCAATACCGGCGTGTGGTCGGTTGGGACGCTGACCAATGGATCGACTGCGACGCTGGTCATCACGGCGACCGTGCTGTCGACCGGTAGTTACACGAATACGGCCACGGTGACCACGTCGACCACCGATTCGAATCCGAACAACGACAGCGCGTCGGCGAGCACCGCACCGGTTGCGATCGCCGATCTGAGCATCGTCAAGGGCGTCGACAATCCGACGCCGCCGGTCGGGAGCAATGTCACGTTCACCATGACGGTGACCAACAACGGTCCCAGTGATGCAACCGGTGTTACCGTCAACGATCTGCTGCCGACCGGTTATTCGTTCGTCGGTTCCAGTGCTGGCCAGGGAAGCTACGATTCCCTGACCGGCGTGTGGACGGTTGGCTCGCTCGTGAAGGGGGCGGGCGCGACGCTCACGGTTACAGCAAAGGTTGCCGCGAGCGGAAGCTACACGAACACCGCGACGGTGAGCGCGTCGACGAGCGACCCGAATCCAGGCAACAACGTCGCGTCGGCAAGCACCACGCCGACGCCGGTCGCCGATCTGGCAGTTGCCAAAACCGTCGATCACCCGACACCGGCGGTGGGCAGCAACGTCGTGTTCACGATCACGGTGGCCAACGGGGGTCCCAGCGCCGCGACCAGCGTCGCCGTGAACGACCTGCTCGCGAGCGGCTATGCGTTCGTGTCCTCGCTTGCGTCGCAGGGAACGTACAGCAGCGCGACGGGCGTGTGGACGGTGGGCGCGCTCGCAAGCGGCGGAAGTGCGACGCTGCAAGTGACGGCAACGGTTCTGGCAATCGGCGCCTACAGCAATACCGCAAGTCTGGCCGGGGTCGACACCCGCCGATAGCAATCCTGCGAACAATTCGCAAACCGTCACGCCCGCGCCGGTGACGACCGCAGACCTCGCGGTCACCAAGAGCGTCGACAACGCCACGCCGAACGTGAATTCGAATGTCGTGTTTACCGTGACGGTGAAGGACGATGGCCCGAGCGACGCGACCGGTGTGGCTGTGACCGATCTGCTTCCCACCGGCTACGCGTTCGTGTCGGCAACGCCAAGCGTCGGCTCGTACGACGCGTCGACGGGCATCTGGAGCGTCGGATCGATGGTGAACGGCGCGAGCGCGACGTTGCAAATCACCGCCGAGGTGCTGGCGAGCGGGAGCTACGCGAATACGGCCAGCGTCGTAGCCTCGAGCCCCGCCGACAACAATCCGTCGAACAATTCGCAAACGGTCACCTTGCTGCCGAATCCCGTTTCGGCGCTTGCAGTAACCAAGGACGACGGCAGCACCACCTATACCGCAGGAGGAACGGCAACCTACACCGTCGTCGTCAGCAACGCCGGACCCTCCGATGCCACGAACGTAACGGTGACCGATGCGTTGCCGGCCGGTCTGACGCTGTCGTCGAACGTCTCGTGTGTCGCGACCGGCACCGCGACGTGCGGCACGCTGGTGGGCACGACTGGACAAACCAATGCGGGCACGAGCGGCGCGACCATCGCCGCGGGAGCCGGCAATGCGCTCACGTTGAGCGTGCCGGTGAAGTTCGCGTCGGGGCTCGTAGCCGCGTCGGTGACCAACACGGTCACTGCAAAGGATCCGTCGAGCCCCGATGCTTCGGCGAGCGATTCCGATATGCGCGTGGCCAGCGTGTCGCTCGGCATGACCAAGGCCGACGGCAGCGCGAGCTACACACCGGGCGGTTCGGCGACGTATGTCATCGGCGTGACCAACAACGGTCCTTCCGATGCGCTCGACGTGACGGTGTCCGATGCGCTGCCCAGCGATGTGACGCTGAGCGCGGCGGTGACCTGTACGCCGACCGGAACGGCAACCTGCGGTGCGGTGACCGGTACGGCCGGGCAAACGAGCTTCGGTGCACAGCACGCCAGCATCGCAGCGGGTCCCGGACATGGGCTGACCTTCACCGTTCCGGTGAACTTCTCACCCGGCATGACGACCTCGCCGCTGGTCAACACCGCGACCGCGACCGATGTCCCGACTGGCGCCACGACGACCGCGACCGACAGCAACACACGCTCGGCGAACGTGAGCCTCGCAGTCGCCAAGACCGACAACAGCCTGACCTACACGCCCGGCAGCACCGGTACCTACGTGGTGACCGTCACCAACGGCGGCACCTCGGATGCGCTGTCGGTGAATGTGAGCGATCCGCTTCCCGCAGGCGTCACGCTCGCCGGCAACGTCACGTGCGTGGCCAACGGCACCTCCCATTGCGGGACCGTGAGCGGCAGCACCGGCCAGAGCAACTTCGCCGCGACGGCTGCGCGCGTGGGTGCCGGCGGCGGCAACGCGATCGTGTTCACCGTGCCAGTCGCGTTCAGCGCGTTGATGACCACCAATCCGCTCGTGAACACTGCCACCGCGATCGACACGGTATCGGGTTCGACCGGCGCAGGCAGCGACACCGACCCGCGTGCTGCGGACGTAACGCTCGTCGTGACCAAGGACGACGGCACGACGACTTACACGCCGGGCGGATCGGGCATCTACACGATCGTCGTTTCGAACACCGGGATCTCCGATGCCGTCGACGTCAGGGTGATCGATGCGCTTCCGGCGGGTCTTACGCTTTCCGGTGACGCCACGTGCGTCGCCACGGGCAATGCAGCCTGCGGAACGCTGACCGGCTCGATCGAACAGACGATGTTGAGCGCCACCGGCGCTCGTGTGAGCGCGGGACCGGGTAACACGCTCACCTTCCACGTTCCCGTCGTGTTCGCGTCCGACATGATCGACGATCCGCTGATCAACACGGCAACGGCGACCGATCTGGGATCCAACGCGACGGCTAGCGGCAGCGACAGCGACGTGCGGCACGCGCAGGCGGCGCTCAACGTGATCAAGACCGACAATTCGACGACGTACGCCCCTGGCGGCAGCGCGCTCTACGTCATCACGGTGAGCAACAGCGGCCCGAGCGATGCGCTGCATGCGACGATCAGCGATCCCCTGCCATCGGGATCGACCCTCGCCGGAACGGTGACGTGCGTGGCGAGCGGAGTCGCGACCTGTGGCTCGATCAGTGGTGCGGCTGGAAGCACTTCGTTCACTGCGACCGGAGCAAGCATCCCGGTCGGTGCGGCGAACACGCTTACTTATCGGCTGCCCGTCAACTTTGCTTCGAGCCTCTCGGCCACCACGTTGCAGAACATCGCAACGGCATCCGATCCAGCGGCGATGACGGTGACGGCCACCGATACCGATACTCTCGTCGGCCGACCGGCGCTGAGCATCAGCAAGACCGACAACCAGAGCACTTATCAGCCCGGCGGCGTGGCGACGTATGTGATCGTCGTGAGCAACCCTTCGCCGATGAGCGTCGGGAGCATCGTGGTTGCGGACACGCTGCCGGCTGGGGTGACTCTAATTGAGACGCCCACGTGCGCGCCAAGCGGCAGCGCGACGTGCGGTACGGTATCGGGAGCGTCCGGAGGCACGAGTTTCACGGCCAACGGGGCGTCGATCGCGGCCGGAGCCGGCAACAGCCTCACCTATTCGCTGCCGGTGTCGTTCTCCGCGAGCATGACGACCAATCCGCTGGTCAATACCGTCACTGCGAGCTCTCCGACGACCGCAGCGGTGTCGGCAATCGACAGTGACGCAATCAATGCTGGGTCGGCGAATGTCGACCTGTCGATCACCAAGACGCATGGCGGCACCTTCCTCGCGGGCCAGGGCGGCGGCTTCTACTCGCTGCTCGTGACCAATGTCGGCAACGTGGCGAGCTCCGGTGTGGTCAGCGTGACCGACACGCTGCCGGCGGGATTGACTGCGACATCGATCGCCGGGACCGGGTGGAACTGCGTGCTCGCGACCGCGACGTGCACCCGCACCGATGGCCTTGCGCCCGGCGCGTCGTATCCCCCGATCATCGTCGCGGTCAGCGTTGCGCCCGGTGCGAGCGGATTGCTGGTGAATCGCGCCACCGTGACCGGAGGCGGCGATGTGAATGGCGCCAACAACGCCACGAGCGATGCGGTTACGCTCGTTGCGCTGCAGCCCGACCTCGCGATCACCAAGACGCATAGCGGTCTCGTAGCAGGACAAAGCGGCACGTTCACGCTCGTCGTGCGCAACGTCGGCAGCGGACCGACGTCGGGCAGCGTCACCGTCACCGACACGATGCCCGCGCTGTTCACGGCGTTGTCGATCGGCGGCAACGGCTGGTCGTGCACACTCGCGACGTTGACCTGCGTCCGCAGCGACGTGCTCGCCGCGGGTGCGAGCTATTCGCCGATCCTGATCACCGTGTCGATCCCCGCGAACGCAACGGGAACCGTGACCAACCGGGCAAGCGTCGCCTCCGCGGCGGACCTCAACACGGTCAACAACGCTGCGAGCGACGATATCGCGTTTGCCGCGGCCCCCGCGACGATCATGGAGCCGATCCCCGCGCTGTCGCCTCTGGGCCTCGCGATGCTCGCGTTGCTGGTGGGACTGCTGGGCGCGACTGCCGGGTGGCGATTCCGGCGACCATAAAGCCCGTCGTTCGCCGGCGCTCGATGGTCCGGTAGAATGCCGGGCTGGCTGCGCGGGATTCCTCGCGCGGTCACGCCGAAATCGACCGTCAGGTCGACTCCCGCGACGGCCAAGTAGCTCAGTTGGTAGAGCAGAGGACTGAAAATCCTTGTGTCGGTGGTTCGATTCCGCCCTTGGCCACCAACCGCTTCAATGGTTAGGATGAGCTCCGGGACCTTGTCCCCTGAAAAGCAGACGGGCTGTAGACACCGTCTATGCTTGTCCTGCCTGGCTGCAACAGCAGTCGGTCGGTTCACTCCTCTGCGTCGCTGCGCTCGTACACGTGTCGATCGCGCCAACAGCGTGCCATCGTGACAACCTGCCGCCGCGGCGCACCGAAACACTGTCCCGCATGGCGCCCAACACTATCCTGACGGAACGAGGATCTTCGCTGGCGACCTTGCCGGCTCCCACGCTTCCGCTGCCGGCGATGCGATCACGGCACGATAAAGCGCTGCGGGGGGTGTCGAAGCCATCTGCCGCGCCGCGCGGCGTCCGGGACCCAGCGAGTGTCGCAACCGGTGCGCTGCCGTCGCGCATGCGCCAGGCCGGTCGTGACAAAGCCGTGACAGGCGGCGAAGCGCGTGAGCACCGCTGCGCAGGGCGATCGCCTGCGTCGCGGTATCCGTGATGCGCTACGCCGTAATCACTTGTCGGAAGGCTCTGGCCTCAGGAATTGCACGGGCGCGTCTTTGGGGACGGCGAGGGGAGTCGCGGTCTTTGCATCGGGATTGAATTTCGAAAACACCGACGCGTTGTCGCGAAAGTGCTTTTCGAGTGCGCGTATCCTCGATTCGTTCGCGGGATGGTTCGACAGAATCTCGGGCAGCTGCGTGGCATCCGAGTTCTGGAAGTCGCGAAACAGCCAAACCAAGCCCCACGGGTTGTAACCCGCGGCCGCGCAGATGTCGGAGCCAGTCAGATCAGCCTTGGTTTCGACATCCCGGGAATAACCCAACTCTTGCATTTTCCCGATCATGGCAATGGCAAGGATGTGGGCTTTCGTGGGCCCGAGCAATATCGCCGCGCCGAGGCTGCGTCGCTCGATCTCCCTCTCTTTTTCGATGAGCGCCATCGAATCGCGGTGAATGGTGTGCGAGACTTCGTGGCACAGGGTCCCCGCCAATTCCTCGGTGTTCTTGACGAAATAGAGCATTGCGTCCACGACGTAGACGTTCCCGCCGGGCACCGAGAACGCATTGGGGTTCGCGCCGTGGACCAGGTAGAACTTGAAAGGATGAGGGTACCGGGGCTGTGCTGCCAGAACGATGGCTTTCGCCACCGGTCCCAAGGTATCGTACAGAGGGGAGGCCGCGATGATCTGGGCTTGGCCTCTCAGCTCCTTGTACACCTCCATCCCAAGCTCCGTTTCCTCGTCGGTGACCGCGGTGGGAACCGGAGCTTGAGCGACGCAAGCCTCGGACAGTAGCAGCAGTAGCGGCACGACCCAGAATAAGCGCTTAGAAACTCTTGACCGATCCCTCATCACCTGTCTCCCAGATAGAGCCTTCCGGCTGAACGAACCACCGCCGCAGTCCGATCGTGATCAACCAGTGGCGCATGACCCGCCCATCTCGCTAGCGGTTCGCTTGCTTCACCGCGATGCCGAATCCGATGGCGCTCGCACCCTGGAACGTGAGATCGACGGCGAGCACGATGCCGAGCAGGTAAACCGTGTCGGCGGGCCAGCCGGCCATGAACACAACGCCAGCGATGATGCTAACGATGCCCGACAACGTCACCCATGCCCAGCCGGGCAGCGGTTGCAATCGCGTGCTCCACCAGATCCGCATGCCTCCCGAGAAGATCAGCGATACGGCGAGCCATAACGTGAGTGCCTTTCCGGCGAGCGTCGGATCCATGATCGTGAACACGCCCGCCGCGCCGTAAAGCAACGCGCCCACCAACGCGAGAGTGAAGCCGGGCCAATCGCGCACGAAGAAGATCGCCACGATCTGCACGAGCGCTCCAATCAGCATCGCTACGCCGACCATGTAAACCGACACCGTGGTCGCCGCGGCGAGATTGGAGAACGCGAGCATTCCGAGCGCGATGAGCCCCACACCAAGCGCCACGAACCAGCCCCATCCGGAGCTGGCATCTTCCCTCATGTGCACACCAGATTGAGAGAGCGTTGACATATGCATCTCCTTTCAGCGGAGCAGCAGGGGTGAACGACGAGCATAGCTTGCTACGATTGACCGCACGAGTCGTCAGCGAACGGTCTCCATTCGGTCGCAATTGTCCGTGGGTTGGTCATCGGCATCTCGCGGCAACTCGCGCAAAACGGAGGCCGGCCCCGGTGCTCATGGCTTAGGCGCGGAGGGCCTGCTGCGAGAGCCGGTAGGCTTGCTCGAGCTTGTCTGTGCGCTGATTGTCGTCGCTTTGCATGTCGGCAATCCGTTCTTCGATGCGCCGGCGCACGTCGGGCGTCGCTTTGCTCGCCTGCGCGCGGAGCGCGTCGATCTTCGCTTTCGTCTCCTGGCGCGCGCGCTCCATGCGCGCGTGTGCCTTGTCGAGCTCGGCACGAAGCTTTTCCTCGCTCTCGCTGATCTCGTTCGCGAGCTTCGCATCCATCTTTTCGGCCTTGGCGGCTGCACGCTCTTTCTTGCGCTGGGCGACTTCGGCCTTGAACTGGTCCAGGCGCTTGCCGATCCGCTCGTCGACGAGGTCCATGCGAGTCTCGCGTATCACGCTCGCGCCCAGCGCCTCGGCGCGTAGGTCGAGTGGTGTAATCCAGTCCTCGGAGATTTCGGCTGCTACGGCCGTGTTGCCCGGCGCCAGCTTCCGCGTCACGCTCGTGAGGAAATCGTCGCTGACGCCGACTTCGAAGAGATCGTGCAAAGCGCCGGCCACGCTGCCGGCACCGAGGCCGATTGCGCCCCCGACCGGTCCGCCGAGAAGCCCGACGAATCCCCCAACGAGGGCGCCTACGCCGGTTCCGAGCGGCCCTTCACCCCACTCGTCCTTGACGACCATCTTGCCGTCGGCCGCGCGCTGCACGACGGCATAGCCATACAGCGTGAGACTGCCGTCCGCATGCAGGTCCTTGAGCGCCTCGACCGCGTCGTAGGCCTTCTGCTCGGTGGGGACCGAAATGACGATGAATTTGCTCATGCCAGCTCGCGGATGGTCTGTGTCAATGCTAATTTTCTTGCCCCGTGAACTGGTCAGCGAACGGTCGCGTTTTGGTCGAATTTGAGTAAGACCAAGGCGCGCGTGTCAGCGCGTGACGCGGCACGCTGACCGAAAAAGATATGCGGCGAGCGCGGCGCAGCGCGAGAACCGGCACTGACGATACGTGCAGCAGCTTGGTTGCAGTCGAGCCGAGAAGAAGGTTGTCACGC
The DNA here is from genome assembly GCA_035542515.1 of Casimicrobiaceae bacterium. Lineage (GTDB taxonomy): Bacteria > Pseudomonadota > Gammaproteobacteria > Burkholderiales > Casimicrobiaceae > VBCG01. The sequence goes on along the minus strand of DATKLH010000451.1, from coordinate 21,692 downwards.
AGGCGGCGGCTGTTGTGCCCGTGCATTCCGATGCACACCATGTCACAGTCCGTTGCGTCGGCGGCGGATCGAGTCGTCAAGGCCGGGGGCCCGATGTCGGTGTGTTCGACCACGTGCAGCGCGCTTTCGGTGCTGCATCGCCGAGGATCACGGCGGGTCGTGGAAGCGCGGCGCTTCCGATTCGAACGTCACATGCCCGAGCTTTTCTTCCGTCGCGTACCGCATGACCATGCTGCGCGCGATGTCGGTCACCTTCGCAAGATCGTCCGCATCGCCGTGGACACGCGCCCGAAGACGAGTTGCTCGGACGCACGACCGCCGGATGGCACGGCCATCTTGTTCTCGAGCTCCGCGCGGGTCAGGAGGAAGCGATCCTCGGTTGGCCGCTCGATCGTATAGCCCAGCGCACCGATTCCGCGCGGGATGAGATCTTGCGCAACTCCCGGGTGTGAGCGCCGCGATCTGGCCGAAGCTGGAGCTCGAATATGATCGAGGCGCTCACTGCAGCGCTTGTCTCGTGAACGGCGCTCACCAGCGCGTGCGCCGCTTGCCGCGGCGCACGCCAGGACGAGCACCAGGTCGGACGATGTACCCGAGCGCTTGTCTCTACGCGTACTCGGGCGGGAAATACTCGTATGGGTAGAGATACCTGCTCGGGTTGTAATCCTCGTACCACGCATCGTCCCGCAAAGCGCTCTTCGATCGACGATAGACGCGTCCATTGAGCTCCTGCATCCGCGTATCGATCGGTTGGGTCCATTCCTCGCTCACCTCGGCAATCACGGCAGCCTCGCCGATTCGGATGGCAAGCCGTGCTTCCGACCCTGCTTGCACCCGGATATCTGCCCGATTCGCGTCTACGATGACTCCCGTCAACCCGCCGACGGCGGCGCCCGCGGCCGCTCCTCCCGCGGCGCCAATCGCGGCGCCCGCCGGACCCGCCAGAGCGCCGAGCAGCGCGCCGATGCCCACGCCCACGGCAGTACCCAGCGCGGGACTTGTTTCCTTGGTATCCACCTGAATCTGGCCAAGGGAGTCACGATGGATGACGGCGGTTCCGTGCAGGGTGATGTCGCCGGCGGAGTTGAGTTCCCAGAGGGCATGCAAGCCCTTGTACGCCTGGCTGCGACTGTTGAAGACGACTGCGACATAGTTGCGCATGACATGCTCCTATTTCGGTGATTGGCTGGATGCGGCGACCCGGTTCGTGGCGACAGCTTCGCTGACCTGCTCGGCGGCTGCGCGCGCATCGGCCGGAGCTTCCCTGACCGACGCGTGCCACGCTTTGCTGGAGCTCTTCATGCCCTCGCTGACATCCTTCTGCGCCGCCTCGAGATCGCTCACGGCCTTCGCCAGATACCTCTTCGTCGCTTCGTTCTGCGCGCCCATCCCTGTTTGAGCGCGTCGTGGACCCTGGTGCTGTGCTCACGAACGCCAGACCGGCTCGACGCTCGTACAGCGTAACGGCACTCCACCGCCAAGTGGTAAGCAAAAAGTCGTGTTTCGGTCCGGATTCCGGAGAGGGACTGCCGCCGATTGAGCCTGCACCTTGCACGCCGCGTCGACTACGCGGGAAAACGCCTATTGCGCGAAGCGGAGCGACTCGATCACCGGGCGCCCGAGAAACGGGTCCACCCTGATGACGAAGATGGCGATTGACCAGCATGAGGGCGAGGCCGGCATGTGCAGCCAACCAGGGCGCCGGCAACACCGCAGGAAGCAACGCAAGGTATCGTGCCCTTCCCGAGGGCTGGGTGACAGTTCATTCCGGCGCAGACTTGGGTGGTCGTCGGCCTCGACGCATACCGCGTCCGCCCGGCATACCACCGCATGAGGTCATGCGGTGACTTTTCAGTTCTCGTTGCGAACCGTCTCGGTTCGGCGCGGCAACCTCCAGTTCGGCCGGACGAAATGGCAGGTATAGCCGCCGGGATATTTGAGCAGGTAATCCTGATGCTCGGGTTCGGCCTCCCAGAAATCGCCTGCGGGAGTGACCTCGGTCACGACCTTGCCCGGCCAGAGTCCTGAAGCTTCGACGTCGGCGATCGTGTCTTCGGCGATGCGCTTCTGTTCATCGCTCGTGTAGAAGATCGCAGACCGATAGCTCGTCCCCACGTCGTTACCCTGCCGATTCCGGGTGGTCGGGTCGTGAACCTGAAAGAAGAACTCGAGAAGCTGCCTGAAGCTGATCCGCGACGGATCGAAAATGATCTCGATCGCTTCGGCGTGTCCGGGGTGATTGCGGTAGGTCGCGTACTGGTTGCTGCCACCCGTGTAACCCACGCGGGTCGAAAGCACGCCGTCCTGCTTGCGAATCAGATCCTGCATGCCCCAGAAGCAGCCGCCGGCGAGAATTGCGCGTTCCTCACTCATGGATGTCCTCCACCTGGTTCAGGTAGGCCCCGTAGCCTTCGGCTTCCATGTCGTCGCGATGCACGAAGCGAAGCGACGCCGAGTTGATGCAATATCGCAGTCCGCCATGCTCGGGCGGGCCATCGGGAAATACGTGACCGAGGTGACTGTCGCCGTGCGTCGAGCGGACCTCGGTGCGGAGCATGCCGTGCGATCGATCCGTCCGCTCGTTGACATTGGCGGGCTCGATCGGCTTGGTGAAGCTCGGCCAGCCGCAGCCCGACTCGTACTTGTCGGAGGAGGCGAAGAGCGGCTCGCCCGACACGATGTCGACGTAGATCCCGGGCTCCTTGTTGTCCAGGTACTCGCCCGTACCCGGCGGCTCGGTTCCATTCTGCTGCGTGACCCGGTACTGCTCGGGCGAAAGCTTCGCCACGGCGGCCGGGTCCTTGCGGAAGTTCGGCATTCCTTCTCTCCGTTGCGGGGTCGTTGAAGCCGCGTGGGGACTGTCGATGGCTTTCGCCCCACCGCTGTCGATTCTAAAGCGTTTGCGCAACCGGTGAAGCACAACGCGGCCGCTCGATTATTACAACAGCAATGCGGGCGCGGGACGATTGCACCAAGGTATCGACCGGGCCCGCAAATCCGCGAAGACGAATGTCCTTGACGCAAGCGCGTCGTCGTCGGGCTCCGCGTCAACGGGGCATCGCGCTAATGCAACCGGTAGGTCGCATGGCAAGCCACGCACTGTTGCATGACCTCTCCGAGCGCGGCGAGCGCGGGACGCACGTCGTTGCTGACCGCTGCGTTCTGCGTCTCGACGGCGAGGCGGCTCGCGGCGCGATGCATCTGCGTCCCGATATCCTGCATGCCCTGCGGCATGAACGGGGCGATATGCGCAGCTCCGTGCAATTCGAGCGAGCTCATGCCGAGCCGCTCTTCGGCGACCTTGGCCGCCCGGTCGAAATCGTTCTTCGACAATGCGACGTCGATTTCCCGCAGCGCGGCCAGATGGTCGCGCATGTTGGCGATGGTGTGCACGCGCATCGCCTCGGGGAACTGCACCAGTTGCCGAGTGTCGCCTTGCCCGGGCGCGGGCATCGTCATTTCATGCTGGTGGGTCTGGGCCCCGGCCAGCAGCGCCACAACCAAACCGACGGCTGCGAGCGTTGCAGCGAGTATGCGTTTCATGTCGCTTCTTTCGAATGGGAAAATGATCATGCTCGCAACCATTGCGAGCGCGCTCCTATTGACCCCCATGACAGTCCCGGATCCCGCCCGGCCAGGAACGTTGCGTGTCCTCGCGGCCGATCGGCTCGTCTCGATGCGCGCGCGCAGGCGTCCGCGCTTTAGCGCAGATTGCCCGTGTGCCCGAGCGAATAGCGGCCGGGCTGCGGCCACACCGTCATCCCGTGCGGCTCCTGCCCGACCTTGACCTGTGCGACGGCGCCCGATGTCGTGTCGATCCGGTAGACGACGTCGTCGTAGCGTCCCGAGAGCCATAGCGTCTTGCCGTCCACGCTGACGTTGCCCATGTCGGGGCTGCCGCCGCCCGGGATCGGCCACTCGGCGACGACCTTGTCGGTCGCGAAGTCGATGACGGTGACGCGACCCGGCCCCGCCTTGGCGCCGTGGATCTGGTGCGTGCCGCGATTGGCCACGTACAGACGCTTCCCGTCGCGGCTCGGATAAAGGCCATGCGCGCCGAGTCCCGTGGAGATGAAACCGATCTCCTTCAGAGCGTCGCCGTCGACGATGTGCACGCCGTCGGCATCCATGTCGGCGACGTAGAAGCGCTTGCCGTCGGGCGAGATCCGGATGTCCTGCGGCATGCCCTTGCGCGACGTGCAGATCTCCATCGCGGACGGATCGAACGCGGCGCCCTTCGCCGGTTCCTTGAACCGCGTCCCGGGCATCGCAAGCTTCAGATAGCCCGTGACCTTGCGCTCGACCAGGTCGATCTTGGCGACGCTGCCGTCGAACTCGCAGGTGAACAGCGCGTAGCGTCCGTCGATCGAGAAGTCGGCATGGTTGATGCCGCCGCAGCGCGGCACGTCGATCGAGTATTGCGGCGCCATCGTGTGCGGATCGCGAAAGTCGAGACGCTTGCGCGCTTCGGCGACGACGATGGCCGAGGTGCCGTCCGGCGTGAAATACATGTTGTACGGATCGTCCACCGTGATGGGCTTGCCGGCCTTGCCGGTGCGCGGATCGATCGGCGTCACGCTGCCGTCGTTGCGGCGCTCGGCGTTGTTGGCGACCCACAGCGTTCGCAGGTCCCACGAAGGCACGACGTGCTGGGGCGCCGTGCCGACCTTGATCTTGTCGACGACCTTCATCGTCGCGGGGTCGATCACGTAGACGTCGTTGGACCGGAGGTTCGGTACATAGACGCGCGGCGGATCGTCTTTCACGGCCGGGCTCAGATGCTCGGGGCCCGTCTCGCTGTAGAGATTGCGTGGATCGACCACCGGCGGCATGCCCGGTACCGTGGCGATCGTCGCAGGTGCTGCGTTCGAGGCCGCAGTCGCGGACCCGGAGCTCCTGACGCCGACCTCGATGAGCGCAATCGTGAGCACGACCGCCATGCCGGATGCGATCGACAATTTCCGTTTCATTTGTTCCCGTTCTCTCGTGCTGCTGTCCGATGGCCGAGCGTTATAGCACGGCTGACGGCGCCCATCGCAATTCCAACTCGTTCTCGCTTCGCTTCCCTATACGAGCGTGACCGCGACGGCGGCCAGCACGCACCACAGCACGACGAGCAGCGCCGAGGCGCGCCACGCCACGAGCAGCGTGAACGCGATGGCGGCGATCGCAACATCGAGCGGCGCGTGCACTGCGCTGGTCCACACCGGATCGTAGAGCGCGGCGCCAAGCACTCCAACAACCGCTGCATTGATGCCTGCCACCGCGCGCGCCGCCACCGGCGTATGCCCGATCGAGCGCCACAACGGCAGCGCGCCGGCCACCAGCAGGAATCCAGGCAGGAAGATCGCGATCAGCGCCGCGCTCGCGCCCACCAGTCCGCCTTCCGCTCCTGGCAAACGCGCGCCGAGGTACGCGGAGAGCGTGAACATCGGGCCTGGCACCGCCTGGGCCGCGCCGTATCCGGCAAGGAAATCGTCGTTCGAGATCCAGCCCGGCGTCACCACCGATTCGCGCAACAGCGGGAGCACGACGTGGCCGCCGCCAAAGACCAGCGCGCCGGCGCGATAGAACGCGTCGATCACGGGCAGCAGTCCGCTGTGTCCTCGCGCGGCGAGCGGCAAACCGAAAAGCAGCAGCGCGAACACCGTGAGCAACACGGTGCCGACGCGGATTCCATACGGCAATCGCAATCCTGCAGCAGGTGGGGGTGCCTCGACAGCTCGACACACGGCCAGTCCCGCGATGGCGCCCAGAACGACCACGAGGATCTGCATCCACGCCTGTCCGAAGGCCAGGATGAGTGCAACGGCGACGGCGGCGATCGTCGCACGCGGAGGATCGGGACACAGTTGCCGTGCCATGCCGAGCACGCCTTGTGCAACCACCGCGACGGCGACGAGCTTGAGCCCGTGGACAGCGGCCTGACCGGAAGGTCCCGCCAGATACGGCAGCAATCCTGCGAAAGCGAACAGGAGCACGGCCGAGGGCAGGGTGAACGCCGCAAACGCGACCAGTGCGCCCGGCCAACCCGCGCGCAGCAATCCTAGGCTGAAACCGAGCTTGCTGCTTGCCGGGCCCGGGAGGAACTGGCAGAGCGCGAGCAGCCGCGCGAACTCCGTTTCGTCGATCCACCGGCGTCGCTCGACGAACTCACGGCGGAAGTAGCCGAGGTGCGCGATCGGTCCGCCGAAGGAGGTGAGGCCGAGCTTGAGGAAGGCGGCCAGCACTTCGCCGACGCTTCCACGACGCGCCGTGGCGTCGGCCACGCTCGGGACTTCGCTCGTCGTCTGCGCGCGCGGATGATCGTTCATGCGCTTGGGGCCCGTTTGCGCCCGCGACGATCACCCGGAGACCACGCGCGAGCAGGAGAACGAGAATCACGTTCCAGGCCGCGTGATCGTAGCACCCTCACGCCATTCAACGCTCACTGCGCCGAGGCGACGCTGAGCAAGGGTTGTTGCGCAGCGACTTGCTTTGTTTCGTGGGCGTTGCGTATGCGTCTACCCTGGGCCATGCGAAGCGCGGGGCGCATCGACCCGCGTTTCGCCTCACGCGCCCACCGCTTCGCGAGGTGCCGGCGCCGCGCCGAGACTTCGATCGCGACACCTCCGCCGACGCCGCCGCCGGCACCTCGCGCTTGGGTGCGATCAGCGCTCGCGCGGCGCGTAGTCGGGGTAGTAGAGCTGGTAGATCGCGCGCGTCCGTTGGATGAAACGACGCAGCGCGTCGGGCCCGGCGGCGGCCATGGTGCAGGCGCGTTGTTCGATCGAGCCGTGCGGGTCCGCGCACTTGTTCGCCGCCGATGCGAAACCGGGGACGAGCGCGATGGCGAGGCCAACGGCCAGGGTGAGGGTGGTCAGGCGGTTCATCGCAATGCTCCTTTTGATGGCTCGCGCCGGATCGGCGCGGCGTGGTCGCTGCCCTGTTGGTCGACGCCGGCAGCTACGCGTCCTGTCGTGCACGGCGCCAATGTGCGCGTGGTCCGCGCTCGCGTACTTGAGCCACCTGAATGTCGACCTTAAACGTTGTGAATTCGCGTAGTGGCCAGGTGCCGGCGCTTGGCGTCCGGCGCTATGCTTCCGATACACCGTCTGCGGAGATCGACGCGATGTCCGACCCTTACCGATTCGGTAACAGCGAAGTCCGCGCCGGCGCGCGTCAACTGCTGATCGACGGCGCTGCGGCGGCCGTCGGAGCCCGGGCTTTCGACCTCCTCGTCGCGCTCATCGAGCGCCGCGATCGCATCGTCGACAAGACCGAGCTGTTCGATGTCGTATGGCCGGGCCTGGTGGTCGAGGAGAACAACCTGCACGTGCAGGTGAGCAGCCTGCGCAAGCTGCTGGGTCCCGGCACGATTGCGACGATTCCTGGACGGGGCTACCGGTTCGTCGCGCCGCTGGAGACCGCGGCCAATGGGCTCGGTAGCGCGACCGATGAGCTCGCGGCGGTGCCCAACAACCTTCCGCTGGCCCGGACGCGCTTCATCGGTCGGGAGAAAGCACTCGAGGATTGCGCGGGATTGTTGCGGGACACGCGACTGCTGACGCTATCGGGCATTGGTGGATGCGGCAAGACGCGCCTCGCGCAGGAACTTGCCCACCGGCAGCTTGTTGGCTTCCCCGACGGGGTCTGGTTCGTCGATCTCGGTCCGTTGCAGGAAGCGCAGCGAGTGTCGGCGACGGTGGCCACCACGCTCGGGGTGCAGGTCGGCCAGCTCGGCGAATATCTGCGAGCGCGGCGTTCGATGCTGGTGTTCGACAACTGCGAGCACGTGGTGGGCGCGGCGGTCGCATCGATCGAATCGCTGCTCGGCACCTGTTCCGCGCTGAAGATCCTCGTCACCAGCCGCGAAGTGCTGGGCATGAGCGGCGAACAGGTGTTCGCCGTGCGCTCGCTCGCCTTGCCCGAGACGACCGATCTCGACGAGGTGCGACAGTCCGAGGCGGTTCGGTTGTTCGTCGACCACGCGCGCTTGGTCGTCCCGGAATTCGAGGTCGACGAGCACAACGCCGCTGCGATCGCCGAGATCTGTCGACGCCTCGACGGCATCGCGCTCGCGATCGAACTGGCCGCCGCGCGCGTGCGCGTGCTCTCGGTCGAGGACATCCGCGCGCGTCTTCACGATCGCTTCCGGCTGTTGACCGGCGGCAATCGCGCGTTGCCGCGGCATCAGACCTTGCACGCGACCATGCAGTGGAGTCACGACCACCTGACCCCGGCGCAGCAGCAGGTGTTTCGCCGTCTCGCGGTCTTCGCGGGGGGCTGCACGCTAGCCGCCGCCACGCAGGTCGTGGGCCACGATGCGGACGAATACGACGTGCTGGAACACCTTACGGCCCTGCACGACAAATCGCTGCTGATGGTGGATCGCGACTCGCAGTCGCAGCCGCGCTACCGCATGCTCGAAACGGTGCGCCAGTACGCAGAGGAGCGGCTGAACGAGGCGGGCGAGGGCAACGAGGTGCGCGACCGCCACCTGGTGCACTACGTCGAACTGGCGGAGAAGGCCGGACCCGAGTTGCAGGGTGCCAACCACTCGGCATGGTATGCAACGGTGCAGCACGAGCAGGAGAACCTCGTCGCGGCACACGCATGGTGTGCCAACACGCCGCGTGGCGGCGCGCTCGCAGTGCGGCTGGCCGGCGCGTCGTGGCGCTATTGGCTGTACTCCTCGCAATACGATCGTGGCTATCGGCTCGCTGCGACCGCGCTGGAGCTCGCTCGCGAGGAAGCCGATTGCGTCGCCGGTTGCCAGGCCCTCTACAGCATGGTGTGGTACGCCTTCAAGATGGGCCGCTACGACGCCATGCTGCCGCTCGCCGAACGCTGTTTGGCGATTGCGCGACGAATCGGCGACGCAGGCCTGATTTCGGACGGCGTGAGGGCCATCGCATGCAGTGTCGAGGCCGCCGGCGAGCTTCCGAGGGCGATCGGGCTCTACGAGGAAGCGCTGGGCTTCGCGCGCGAGGCCGGCGACGCGGCACGTGTCGACCTCGTCATCGGAGCGCTTGCGGAGTGTCATCGTGCCGCCGGCAATCTCCCGGCTGCCGAGTCGATGTACAACGAGCTGCTGCAGACGGAATTTTCGCGCAGCAACGCGCGCATCCGGGCGAGCATGCTTTGCAACCTCGCCTGCGTGCTGGTCGCAACCGGCAGGCAAGAAGAGGCGCGCGCCAGCCTGGTCGAGTCCCGCTCGCTCGCCAGGACCGTCGGATACAAGGGATTGGTCGAATGCGCGACCGATGTCGCTGCATCGCTTGCGTCATCCGTGGAGGACCACGAGTCGGCGGCGCGACTGCATGGCGCGATGCTTCGACAGATGGCGGAAGCCGGCATCCGGCATGAACCGGTCGACGAGGCGTTCGTCACGCCGTGGATCGAACGCACGCGCGCGGCATTGGGGGATGCGCAGTTCGAGGCGCTGCAGTCCGAGGGTTGGGGCATGACCTACGCCGTCGCCGTGGCCGAGCTGGATGCCTGGCTCGCCAGTGCGCCGTGCCGCAAGGGCGATTCCTAGACAGCCGGATATGTTGAAGGTGCGCCGTGTTGTATGGCGCAACCTACGCCACGACGTGCCCCGACACCGCCGCGCCCGCATTCCTGGCGAGGCGGCGATGCAGCGGCGTCGACACGAGCGAGATCAGGCCGATTGCGACGAACGTGATCAGAAAATCGCTTGCGGCGATCGACGGATGGCCATGCAGCTCGCTCGATACCTGCAGCACGTAAGCTCCCACGGCGATGCCGAGGCTCTGCGAGAGCCGCTGCACCATGCTCGAGATGCTCGCCGCCTGGCTCATGTCGGCATGAACCAGGTCGGCGAAGGTAATCGCATTGAGCGCGGTGAACTGCAGCGACCGCAGGCAGCCCGACACCAGCAGCGCGGCGACGACGAGCGTATGCGGCGTGCTCTGCGTGAACAACCCGAACCCCGCCACCATGATCGAGGCGATCGCACCGTTCGCGGTGAGTACGGCCCGGAATCCCCATTGCTTGAGGATCCTCACGGCGATCGTCTTCATGAACATGGCGCCGAGCGCGACGGTGCATGTGATCAGGCCCGAGGACAGCGGATCGAGCCCGAAGCCGATCTGCAACAGCAGCGGCAGCAGGAACGGCGTTGCTCCCACGCCGATGCGAAAGAGGCTTCCGACCGCCACGCCGTTGCGGAACGTCGGTAGCGCGAACAGCCGCAGGTCGATGACCGGATGCGCCGTGTGCATCGCATGCCGGATGTAGAAGGCGAGCGACACGACGCCGAACGCGATGCACGTCACCGTGATGCGCTCGGGAAGAAGATGTCCGCCCAGCGCGGACAGTCCGAGCATCAGCACCGACAACCCGAACGCGGTGAGCAGGAAGCCGCGCACGTCGAAGGGCGGCACGCTCGCCTCGCGGATGTTGGGAATGTGGCGTAGCACGAGCACCAGGCCGAGGATGCTGATCGGGACGTTGATCAGGAAGATCCAGCGCCAATGCAGGTACAGCGTGATGGCGCCCCCGAGCGCCGGTCCGATGACCGGCCCGAGCAACGCGGGAATGGTGAGGTAGTTGAGCGCGGCCACGTACTCGCTCTTCTCGATCGATCGCATCAGCACGAGTCGACCCACCGGCACCATCATCGCCCCGCCGATCCCCTGCACGAAACGGAACGCGACGAATTGCGGCAGCGTGGTCGCGAACGCGCACGCGATCGATGCCGCCATGAACACGACGATCGCGCCGGCGAACACCGTGCGCGATCCGTAGCGATCGGCCACCCAGCCGCTGATCGGAATGAATACCGCCAGGCTCACCAGGTACGAGGTGAGCGCGAGCTTGAGCGCGAGCGGCGGCTCTCCGACGTCAGCTGCGATCGCCGGAAGCGAGGTCGCGATCACTGTTGAGTCCATGTTCTCCATGAACAGCGCGCACGCGACGATCAGCGGGATGAGAACGGCGCGACGCACGCGACTAGACCCCCCTTGCCGAGGACCGCGACGGCTCGGCCCCGGCGACGAATTTCCGCCGCTGTCGTGCGACAATGGATCGATGCGCAGCTCCAACGACTCGAACCTGCTGCTCGGCGAGGTCGCCTACAAGGCGGTCCGCGACGCGATCGTCGCCAACAAGCTCAAGCCCGGAGATCGCATCTCCGAGTACAAGGTCGCGGAGTGGCTCAACATCAGTCGCACGCCGGCGCGCGAGGGCTTGCGGCGGCTCGAGGCCGAAGGGTTCCTCACCGCCACGCCGCGGCGCGGACTGGTCGTCGCTTCCGTGGATGACGATGCGATCTACGAGCTGTATGCCGCGCGCGAGATCCTCGAGGCCGGGGCCGCGGCGCTCGCCGCGCGCAATGCCACCGACGCCGAGCTGGTCGCGCTCGAGCAGATGGTTGCCGCCGAGGCCGCGATGAAGGACAGCGCGGAGATGATGTTCGAGCACAACCGGCTGTTCCATCGGTTCGTCTACCGCGCGGCGCGCAACCGCTATCTCACGCGCTTCCTGCAATCGCTCTACGACACGCTGACGGCGCATCGCAGCCTCTCGACCATGCACATGCCCGCGCGGCGCGAGGCCGTGCTCAAGGAACATCGCGCGCTGTGCCAGGCCCTGATGCGTCGCGATGAGGCGGCGGCGAGCCGCGCGGCGGTCGATCACGTGCGCGCCGCGCTGCGCGCGCGCATGCAGATCGAGCACGCGAACCTGCTGCCTTCGGCGCCCAAGCGACCGCGGCGGAGCAAGGCGGTTACGCAGAACTGAGAGTCTTGCGCTGCGCGTGTCACGTGCGTGCGAGGAGGCGGGCCAGATCGGTCGCATCGGCCTGCCGCTCGACGCCGAGGATCCAGTCGACGATCGCCCGCGCTTGCGCCGGCGGTAGCGCGTGAGTCGCCAGGTTGGTGAACTTGGCCACGATGTCGGCCTCGCTGGCGAAGTCCTTTTCGTTGCCGCGCCCGGCCTGCACCGTGCGTTCCATCATGGTGCCGTCGCGGAAGAACACCTGCACGCGAACCATGTGGCGGAACTTCGATCCCTTCGCGGTGATCTGCGGATCGTGCGCGACCTGCACCTTGTCGGCAAGGCGCATGCGTGCCGGATCGGCGACCTTGTCCTCGGTGAACTGATCGACGAAGCACTCGCCTTCGAGCAGCAGCGTCGCCACGCAGTAGGGGAGGTTGAGCTGCGCGGAGGTGAGCCCCTGCGGCACGTACTTCCAGCCGACGTGGTCCATGGTGACCTGCGAGCCGTGCACGACGATCTTCTCGATGTCCTCCGATGCGAACGGGCGCTGCGCTCGGATCGCGCGGATCGCATCGAGCGTGGTGTGGTTGCTGCCCACGCACGAATAGAACTTGAGCGCGATGCCCATCGTCTGCCACACGCTGCCGAATCCCGCGGTCAGCTCCGCGAGCCGGAAGCGGTCCTGCGAGCGTGAGAAAGTCGTGCAGAAACCGCCGTACTCGCTTTCCAGCACGTTGACGATTCCGGTGAGGCCCTGCTCGGCAAGCAACGCGCCGTAGAGACCGCTCTGGGAGGAGCGGCCCGCATGCATGCGCTTGACCATGGCGCCGTATTGCGCGGCCATGAGACCCGCTGCCTGCGTGCCGGCGATGCCGAGCGCGTGCACCGTTCGCTCGCGATCCAGGCGCAGCGCGCGCGCCGCGCCAGCCGCGGCGGAGAACACTCCGACCGTGGCGCCGGAGTGCCAGCCTTGCGCGATGTGCTCGGGCCCCATGCAGATGCCCACGCGCGGCCCGATCTCGTAGCCCGCGACAGCGGCGGTGAGGAACTCGCGTCCGTTCATGCCCGGGCGAAGCTCCGCGATCGCTAGCAATGCCGGCAGCACTACCGCGCCGACGTGCAGCACACCCTGGCGATGCACGTCGTCGAGCTCGAAGCCCTGAACCTGCGTCCCGTTGATCAGCGCAGCGTGCGGCGCCGAGACTCGCTGCGCCGTGCCCCAGACGCGGCACGATTGCGTACTGTCGAGGCCGCCGAGCGTGCGCTGGAGGATGCGGCTCCACTCGAGATCCGCGCCGTAGAGCGCGCATCCGATGGAATCGAGGACCAACAGCTTGATGCGCGTGCGAACTTCCGCGGGGATGTCGTCGTAGCGCAGCGATGAAACGAATTGCGCGATGCGCGAGGTATGGGGGTTGTCGAGCGATCCCGATGAGGTGTCGGACATGGAGATGCGTCCGGCAGGGGCCGGATGAAGCCGGTTCGCGTGATAGTATACCGTGGTATTCTCACATGGTTTGCCGCGCCCGCCTGCACGGCCCGAAGGATTGCGCAGAGCGCCGCGCGCACGCACGCCGGCGCAAGCAGACAGACAGATGGAGGAACGATGAACCGCCGACGTCGTGCAATGCTGCAGGCGCTGGGCCTCGCGGCAATCGCACCGGGCTCGCGCGTCTTCGCCCAGGCCGATGCGGCCGCCGATTACCCCTCGCGCGCCATCCACCTGATCGTCCCGTTCGCACCGGGCGGCGGGACCGACATCGTCGCGCGCACCATCGCCCAGAAGCTTTCCGAAGCGTGGAAGCAGCCCGTGGTGGTCGAGAACAAGGCGGGCGGCAACGGCACCATCGGCGCCAACTACGTGGCGAAGTCGACGCCCGACGGCTACACGCTGTCGATGATCACGGCCAGCCATTCGGTGAACGTGACGCTGCAGGGAAGCAAGCATCCCTACGATCTCATCAAGGATTTCGTACCGATCAGCCAGGTGACCACGCAGCCGTACGTGCTGGTCGTGAATCCCAATGTGCCGGTGAAGTCCGTCAAGGAACTGATTGCGCTCGCGAAGGCGAAGCCCGGCAAGCTGACCTACGGATCGTCCGGCGTCGGCGGTACGAGCCACTTGAGCGGCGCGTTGTTCTGCTCGCTCGCCGACATCCAGATGACGCACGTTCCCTATCGCGGCGGCGAGCCCGCCATGACCGATGTGATCAGCGGACAAATCGACATGCTGTTCTCGACGCGCCTGCAATCGCGCGCTTTCGTCGACGCAGGGCAGCTGCGTCCGCTTGCCGTGACCACCGTTGCGCGCTCGCCGGCGATGCCGCAGCTTCCGACGATGCAGGAAGCCGGCGTGCCGGGTTATGAAGTGGCCGGTTGGTACGGCGTGCTTGCGCCAGCCGGGACCTCACAGGCCATCGTGAACAAGCTGAATCGTGAAATCGTGCGCGCGGTGCATCTGCCGGATGTCACCGAGAAGATGGCGGCCGACGGTTCCGAGCCGGTCGGCAGCACGCCCGAGCAATTCGCCGCGCACATCAAATCCGAGGTCCAGAAATGGCGCGACCTGATTCGCAAGACCGGGATCCACACCGAGAGCTGACCGGCGAGTCGCACGCCCGGTTCGCTGCCGGCGGCCTCGCCGGTTTTTTCGGCGCGCGTGTCGCCGCGCTCGCGTGGGAAGACCTGCCGGCGGATGCGGTCCACTGGGCGAAGGTCGGCATCCTCGACACCGTCGGCGTCACGCTTGCGGGCAGTCGCGAAGATGCGCCGCGCCTGGTCGCGAACGCGCTCGACCTTGCGCCCGGGCCGGCGCTCGTCTTCGGGACCTCGCGGCGCGTGGGCGTGCTGGATGCCGCCTACATCAACGGCACCGCGTCGCACGCGCTCGACTTCGACGATTGCAGCAACACGCTCGGCGGACATCCGTCGGTGCCCGTGCTCTCCGCGTTGTTTCCGCTTGCCGACGAGCTCGGCGTGAGCGGCCGCGATTTCGTGCTCGCGTACGTCGCCGGGTTCGAAGTCGAAACCAAGCTCGCTCTCGCGGTCAACTTCCATCACTACACCAAGGGCTGGCATCCGACCGCGACGCTGGGAATCTTCGGTGCCGCTGCGGGCGCCGCGCGCATGATGGGGCTCGACGCGCACAAGACGGCGATCGCGCTGGCGCTCGCCGCGTCGTTCGCATCGGGCATCAAGGCGAACTTCGGCACGATGACCAAGCCGATGCACATTGGTCACTGCGCGCGCAACGCTGTCCTGGCCGCGCGCCTGGCGCACGCGGGATTCACGGCCAACGCTCAGGACGTCTTCGAGCACGAGCAGGGCTTCCTCGACGTCTTCAACGGCAAGGGCACCTACGACGTGAAGCGGGCGATGGACGCGTGGGCCGCGCCGTTCGACATCGTCACGCCCGGTATCGCGATCAAGCAGTATCCATGCTGCGGCAGCACCCATCCGGCAATCGACGCCATGCTCGACATCGTCACGCGCAGGCGCATCGACCCGCAGGAGGTCGAGCGGGTGGACGCGTGGATCCATGCGCGACGGCTGCAACATACCAATCGACCGCAGCCGCAGAGCGCGCTCGACGCGAAGTTCAGCCTGCAATACGTGCTGGCGCGAGCGCTCCTCGACCACGGCGTGGGCGTCCGCCATTTCGAGAACGGCAGTTACCGGGATCCACGCATCGAAGCACTGTTGTCGCGCATCCACGTCGCCCCCTACGACGAGTCGCAGTTCGCCCGCGACAATCACTTCGGGGGTGCGGTGCGCATCGTCTTGCGCGACGGAAGCGTCGAAGCGGCGAGCGTGGAGCAGGCGCTCGGCCGCACCTCCGACAATCCCGTTCCCCCCGAGCGGCTGCGTCGCAAGTTCGAGCTGTGTGCAGCGATGGTGCTGCGCGAGGATGTGATTGCGCCCATCGCCAACGCGATCACGAGCATCGACACGCTCACCGACGTGCGAGGACTTACGACCTTGCTCATGACCGGCGCGGTTTCGCAAGGAAAGCTGAATTGAAGTCCATCCGTGAGCAGTTCGACGTGGTCGTGGTGGGCAAGGGCAACGCCGCGCTGTGTGCGGCCCTTGCCGCACGCGACGAAGGCGCCAGCGTGGCGATGCTCGAAGCAGCCTCGGAAGACGAAAGCGGAGGCAACTCGCGCTTCGCCGGCGGGGTCATGCGCTTCGCCTATTCGTCAGTGGAGGATTTGAAGCGCGTCACCGACCTCACCGACACCGAGGTCGCGGAAAGCGACTTCGGCACCAACACCAGCGACGAATTCTTCGACGACCTGTTTCGCCTGACGAGCTTTCGCACCGACCCGGCGCTCTCCGAGATGCTGGTGACGCAGAGCCTCGACATCATGGTTTGGCTGCGCGCCAAGGGCGTGAAGTTCGTGCCCAACTTCGGGCGGCAGTCCGCCGTGGTGAACGGCAAGCGCAGGTTCTTCGGCCGGCTGCCCATCGAAGCATCCGGCGGCGGCTCGGGGCTGGTGCAGGCGCTCGACAAGAACGCTCAGACCGCGGGCATCAAGGTGTTCTATGCCACGCGTGCGAAGCGTCTGATCCAGGAAGGCGATCGCGTGACCGGCGTGCATGCCAGCATGAACGGCAAGCCGGTTGAATTCATGGCGAAAGCGGTCGTCCTCGCCTGCGGCGGGTTCGAAGCCAACGCGGAGATGCGCGCGCGCTACCTCGGCCCGGGCTGGGAGCTTGCGAAGGTGCGCGGCACCCGTTTCAATCAAGGCGATGGCATCAGGATGGCGCTCGACATCGGCGCTGCGCCGTACGGCAACTGGTCGGGCTGTCATGCGACCGGCTGGGACCTCAATGCGCCGGAGTTCGGCGACGTCAACGTCGGCGACCAGTTCCAGAAGCACAGCTACATATTCGGCCTGCTCGTCAACGCCAACGGCAAGCGCTTTGTCGACGAAGGCGCCGACTTCCACTCGTTCACCTATGCGAAGTACGGCGGCGAGGTGCTCAGGCAGCCCGGCCAGTTCGCGTGGCAGGTGTTCGACTCGAAGGTCACCAAGCTGCTGCGCTCCGAGTACCGCATTCGCATGATGACCAAGGTGTCGGCGAATACGCTCGAGGAGCTGGCGACCAAGCTGGAAGGCGTCGACCCCAGGGCGTTCCTCGACACGGTTCGTGCGTTCAATGCCGCCGTGCGCAACGACGTCCCGTTCGATCACACGATCAAGGACGGGCGCTGCACGGTGGGCATCGAGCCGCCCAAGTCGAACTGGGCGCAGGCGCTCGACACTCCGCCGTTCGACGCGTATGCCACCACGTGCGGCATCACGTTCACTTTCGGCGGCCTGCGCATCGATCCCGCCAACGGGCAGGTGCTCGACGTTACGCTCGCGCCGATTCCCGGATTGTTCTGCGCCGGCGAGATGGTCGGCGGCCTTTTCTACTTCAACTATCCGAGCGGAACCGGCCTCGTATCCGGCGCGCTGTTCGGTCGACTCGCCGGAACCGGCGCAGCACACGCCGCAGCCGAGACGCCGCAGGCGCAATTCGCCGACGTATCCTGACATGCGCAACGATCGCGTGAACGCATTGCGGCGCGTGCTGTTGCGCGGTGCTGCGGCGTTCGGCACAGCGTCGCTCGTGGGCGGCGTACGTGCACAAGCGAGCAACTTTCCGACGCGGGCGATTCGCATCGTGATCCCGTACCCGCCGGGCGGTGCCGGCGATATCGTCGGACGCCTCTTCGGCGCGAAGCTCGGGGCGACCTTCAATCAGGCGGTGGTGATCGACAATCGCGGCGGCGGCGCACAGGTCATCGCGACGGAGTTCACCGCGCATGCGCCGCCGGACGGCTACACGCTGCTTCTCGCGAGCACGACGCATTCGATCAATCCGGCGCTGCGCAAGCTGCCGTACGACACGCTCGGCGATTTCACGCCGATCACGCTGGTGGCAAGCTCGCCGCTGGTGTTCGTGGTGCATCCGTCGCTGGGCGTGAGCACCATCCAGCAGCTCGTCGCCAAGGCCAAGGAGCAGCCGGGCAAGATCAATTACGGATCGTCGGGCCCGGGAACTGGCGGCCATCTGTCGGTCGAGCTGTTGAAGTCGATGGCCGGCATCGACATGACGCACATTCCCTACAAGGGTGCGGCGCCGGCGCTGACCGATCTCATCGCCGGACAAGTGCAGGTGGTGTGCACGAGCCCGCTGCCCGCGATGCCGCACGTCAACGCCGGTCGCCTGCGTGCACTGGCGCTCACCAGTCTCAAGCGCTCGCCGCTATGGCCCGAGCTTCCGACCGTCGCGGAATCGGGTTATCCGACCTACCAGTCGACGCTTTGGTACGCACTGCTCGGGCCTGCTCATCTGCCGGCCGATGTCGTCACGGCGCTGCACGAGGCCGCGATTCGCGTCCTCCGTTCCGCCGATATACTGCAGCAACTGCATGCACAGGGCGCCGAAGCGGTCGGCAATACGCCCCGCGAGCTCGACGCCTTTCTGCGCGAGGAAGTCGATCGCTGGTCGCGCCTGATCCACACCGCGCACATCACGTCCACCGAATGAGAGGGAGGCCATGACCGCCACGCTCAAGCTGTACGATCCGACCGGAGTGCCGGTGCCCGCTGTCGCGCGCGTCGAACGCACCCTCACGACGCTCAGCGGGAAGGTGATTGGATTCATCGACAACTCGAAGCCGAACTTCGCGCAGCTTGCGGACGACATCGCCGAGCTGCTCACCGTCCGACATGGTGTCGCGCGCGTGCTGCGGCATAGAAAGCGCGCTTCGTCGGTGCCGGCCGCGGCGGACGTGCTCGACGATTTCGCGCGCGACTGCGACCTGGTGATCGCCGGCTCGGGCGACTGAGGCTCCTGCACGTCGTGGAGTGTCCACGACAGTGTGGAGATCGCCCGGCGCGGCAGGGCCGCCCTCACGATCTGTTCGACGGCGTTCGTCGCGATGGGACACGCGCAGGCAGCCAAGCTCGGTTTCGCGCAACTTCCGATCGTGGTCGTTGCGCATCCGTTCGGGTTGCGCACGCGCGAGGAGGTACGTGGGATGGCGGAGGCTTGCGTGACGGACATCGTGAAGCTTGCAGGGAGCGATTCGGCCAAGTGAGCGACCAAGCCGCGATGTCGCGCATTCCGCCGGCGAATCTCGTCGATGCGCCGGACGACCTCGAGGCGATCAACCGCCTTTATCGGGACCGGCGCTGGAGCGACGGTTTGCCGATCGTGCCGCCGACGCAGGCGCGCGTGGATCGCATGCTCGCTGCGGTTCCCGATCGCGCACGTGACGAGTTGGTGGCGGTGCTCGCACCGGCATTCCACGCGGCGACACTGGAGAGGATCGCCATCAACGCCGTGATGGCCGGCTGCGATGCGGCGATGATGCGCCCGCTGGTCGCCGCCGTCGAAGCGGTCGCTGCCACCGAATTCAATCTCCAGGCACTGCAGGCGACCACCAATCCCGTGGCCGTCTGGATCGTGGTCAACGGACCGCAATCGTCGGCGCTGCAACTGAACGCGACGTTCAATTGCCTCGGTGAAGGAAGCTGGGCCAACGCGACGCTGGGCCGCGCGCTGCGGCTGATCCTGCGCAACGTCGGAGGTGCGCTGCCCGGCGAGCTCGATCGCGCCACGCACGGCCAACCCGGCAAGTACTCGTTCTGTTGCGCTGAAAACGAAGCGGCCAGTCCATGGGCGCCGCTGCACGTGGAGCGCGGCTTCGCCGCAGGCGAGAGCACCGTCACGGTCATCGGGGCCGAAGGCACGATGAACATGAATTCGCACAGCAAGGATGCCGACGAGCTGATCCGCGCGTTCGGCGAGACGATGGTGCACCCGCCCAGCAACGAGTACACCCACGGCGGCGAGCCGTGGATCGTCATCGGACCCGAGCACGCCGAGATCCTTCATCGCGCGGGTTACGGCAAAAACGACGTCAAGGCCAAGCTGTGGGACGCGAGCAGGATGAGCGCGGGTCGCATGGCGATGCGCGACTTCGAGCGTGCCGTGCAATCGCGCCGCGCGGAGCTCGGCGAGATCACGCGCGAGACGATGCTTCCGATCGCGCCCGCGCCCGGCGACATCGGCATCGTCGTGGCCGGAGGACCCGGCACGCACTCGGTGTATGTCCCATGCTTCGGCAACTCGCGCGCGGTGACGCGCGCCTTCGCGTGACACCCCTCGCATGATCGTCGCCACCGCCGGCCACGTCGATCACGGCAAGACCGCGCTCGTGAAGGCGCTCACCGGTGTCGACACCGATCGCCTGCCCGAGGAGAAGGCCCGCGGCATCTCGATCGATCTCGGCTTCGCGTATATGGCCACCCCGAGCGGCGGGACGATCGGCTTCGTCGACGTTCTTGGCCACGAGCGCTTCGTCCGCAACATGATCGCGGGCGTGTGCGGCATCGATTACGTGATGCTCGTCATCGCGGCCGACGACGGCGTGATGCCGCAGACGCGCGAGCACCTTGCGATCGTCGATCTGCTGGGTGTCACACGCGGTATCGTGGTCATCTCCAAGGTCGACTCGGTGCCCCGCCAACGCGTGCATGCGCTGCGCGAGGAAGCGACCGCGCTGCTCGACGCCACTGCGCTACGCGGATGCGTGGTCGTCGAAACATCCGCCGTGTCGGGCACGGGTGTCGAAGCGTTGCGCACTCGACTGCTGGCCGCGGGCGATGCGCATACGCGCTCGGAGCAAAAGCATCGCGGGTTCCGCTACGCGATCGACCGCGCCTTCAGCGTCGCCGGCAGCGGCACGGTCGTCACGGGAACCGTCTTCCAGGGCATGGTCACTCGTGGCGATCGGCTCAGGCTCGCGCCTTCGGGCGACGAAGTCCGCATACGCGGTATCCAGAGAGCTGGCGTCGCGGTGGACGCGGCGCACGCCGGGGAACGCTGCGCACTGAACCTCGCCGGAATCGAGCGCGAGCGCGTGGGGCGCGGCCAGTGGGTCGTGGCGGAGTGCGCGACGACGCGAAGGATCGACGTGCGCCTGCGCGCGCTCTCCGATTCCCCGCCCTTGCGACATTGGACGGCGGTGCATTTCCACATCGGAACCGCGGACGTGAGCGCGCGGATCGCGATTGCCGGATCGGGGAGCATCGGGAGCGGCGCAAGCGGCATCGCCCAGCTCGTCTGCGACACCGACGTGTCGGCCGTGGTCGGGGATCGCTTCATTCTCCGCGACCCTTCCGCGATGCGCACGCTCGCCGGCGGCATCGTGCTCGATCCGTTTCCGCCTGCGCGCAAGCTGTCGCGAGCGCTGCGTGCCGAGCAGCTTTCGGCGTTTGCGACGTTGTCACCGGAGCAGGTGCTGCGTGGTTTGCTCGCGCTTTCCGATGCCGGACTCGATCTCGACACATTCGGGCGTGCGTTCAACCTCGATCGCGCCTATCGCGATGAGCTCGTTCGCACATGCGGTGGTGTGGTCGTCGGGGAAGCGCCGACGGTCGCCCTGCGCGAAAGCCGCGTCGACAAGATCGCGAACGACGTCGTCGTCACGCTTGCCCGATTCCATGAGCAGTCGCCGCAGGCGCAAGGCCTGGACCTCGAAGTTTTGCGGCGGCAGGTCGCTCCCGCGCTGCGCGGCGCAACCTTCGCCGCGCTCGTGCGCAACCTGCCCGCTGCGATGCGCGTCGAGGTGATCGGATCCACCGTGCGTCGCGCGGGTCACGTAGCGACCGCCAATCGTGCCGACGAAATCTTGTGGCAGCGAGTCCGGCCTGCGCTCCTCGAGGCGGGAGTCCGCGGCGCTGTGCTGCGCGACCTCGCGTCCGACCTCGGCGTTCGGGAGCCGCTGCTCGCCGACTTCCTGCATCGCAAGCGAGCGACTGGCGAAGTGATACGCGTGGCCGCGGATCGCTTCTACGCACGCGACGTGCTCGCGCAGCTTGCCGCGCTCGCCACCGACCTTGCCG
Organism: Casimicrobiaceae bacterium; assembly: GCA_035542515.1. Classification (GTDB taxonomy): domain Bacteria; phylum Pseudomonadota; class Gammaproteobacteria; order Burkholderiales; family Casimicrobiaceae; genus VBCG01. Next base: position 63 of record DATKLH010000451.1, on the reverse strand, counting down.
CGCAGGCCCCCGACCAGTCGTTCATCGCAGCGACGTTTCGCGATCACGCCGGGGTGAACCGCA
>DATKLH010000450.1:0-17850 GCA_035542515.1 Casimicrobiaceae bacterium | reverse complement strand
ATCGCTTTCAGCGTGGAGCTGCTCGATCTTCTCCAGCATCTCCGCGGTCAGCGGCATGGAGCGCTGGAGAGCGGCGCGGCGGTTGTGACAAAAGCGCAGGCCGCCGGCGTGAAAGCGGAACCATGCGCCCGCGAACATGGCCTCGCCGCGACCGCCACCAAATTCTGCCACCCACGACGCGCCGTTTCGTTCGTAGATCGCGATGCGGTGTCCGCCACCGAGATCGATCATATGGCCGTCGATCGCCGCCGCCGCGCGCATTTGGGATTCCGCGTTCACGAATGGCCTCCGTGTTTTGACTTGGTGCGCTGTGATCTTCGATGAGCGCAGCCGCGAAGTCCTGTAACATCGCCAAAATTTCGCCAAAACCGACAGCGCCGTGGCCTTGCGAGCCTGCGATGCGGTTTTGCGAAGGGATCGGATCTACGCGGCGGTGGAGCGGGCCGCGGCAATCGGATGCGCACGGTCTACGAGCTCGGACCTTTCCGGCTGGACACCGAAGCACGGGTGCTGACTCTCGACGGTGTCGCGACACCCCTTGGCGCGCGTGGCGTCGCGGTGCTCGCCGCGCTGGTGAGCCGCGCCGGCGAATACGTCGAAAAGTCCGTCATCGTCGACGCCGCATGGCCGGGTGTGGTGGTGGAGGAGGCCAACCTGTCGGTCCAGATCTCCGCCATACGGCGCGTGCTGGCGCGAGTCCCGCAGGGCAAGCACTGGATCGAGACTCTGGCACGGCGCGGTTATCGCTTCGTCGGCCCGGTCGCGCGACGTCCCGAGCAATCGCACGAGGTCGCTGCTCCTGCCCATGGACCGCCGTCGATCGCTGTGCTGCCGTTCGTCAACCGTAGCAACATTGCCGAAGACGAGTACTTCTCGGACGGTCTCGCCGACGAGCTGATCAACGTGCTCGCGAAGATCCGCGGATTGCGCGTCGCGGCGCGAACCTCGTCGTTCCAGTTCAAGGGCACGAACGACGACATCGTCGTGATCGGGCGCAAGCTCAACGTGGCAACGGTGCTCGAAGGCAGCGTGCGCAGGGTCGGCAGCCGGATTCGTGTGTCGGTGCAGGTGGTGAACGCGGCCGACGGCTATCACCTCTGGTCGGAGACCTACGACCGCAGCTTCGACGACGTGTTCGTGGTGCAGGACGACATCGCACGGTCGGTTGTGGCCGGGTTGCGCAGCGTGCCGCTCTTCGAAGCAGTGGATGCCAAGGCCACCCAGCAAGTGGCCGCGCAAGTTGCAGCGGCGTCGAAGGGTCGTGCCAGCAACTCCGAGGCGCACCACCTCGTCCTGCAAGCGCGTCATGTCGCCCAACGCAACAATCGCGACGACACCGCGAAAGCCATCGACTACCTGAAACGCGCGCTGGATCTCGACCCCGCGTTCGCGCTGGCGTGGGCCGAGCTCGCCGGCCAATACACGATGCAGGCGGCCTTCGGTTGGGCGCCTGCCTCCGAAGGGCTTGCACGGGGACGCGAGGCCGTGGCACGCGCGTTGGCGCTGGAGCCGAATCTCGCCGAAGCGTACGCGCGGATGGCGGTGTTGCAGATGCTCGACTGGAACTGGCGCGGGGCGGAAACTTCGTATGGCCGCGCATTGGAACTCGCCCCGGGCATCGCGATCGTGCAACAGCTCGGCGGCGAGCTCGCGCTGCTGCAGGGCCGCTTCGACGAGGCGATCCGGCGCTTTGGCGAGGCCATGGAGCACGACCCATTACGCCCGGCGGTGTTCGCCAGGCTCGCGCAAGCGCTGCTCGCGTGCGGTCGCGCCAGCGAAGCGGAGATCACTTTTCGCCGAGCGCTCGAATTGAGCCCCCAACGCGTAAGCCTGCATGCGCGTCTTTCGATGGCGCTTCTCGCGCAGGACCATGGAGCGGAGGCACTGACCGAAGCGTTGCGCGAACCCGAAGAATGGGAGCGGCTGTGCGCTTTGGCCATCATCCATGAGCGCCAAGGCCGGCGCGCGGAGTCCGACGCTGCCCTGGACGCGCTGATGGCCAAACATCAGCATGCGGGGGCGTTTCAAATTGCCCTGGTCTATGCCGCGCGCAACGAGGTGGAACTGGCTTTCCAGTGGTTGGAGCAAGCGTATGACCGGCGGGATTCCGGTCTCACCGAGTTGAAAGCCTCGCCGTTGCTTCGCTCGTTGCATTCCGATCCGCGCTGGGAGACATTGATGCGCAAGGTCGGGATGGCGAGCTGAGGGCGAACGTCGTTGGTGACCGCGGCCGCGACGGCTGTGTGCGTCGTCGAGCTCCGATCAATCCGCGCTTGGGGATTCGCATCGACGGCCGCTTCTGGCCGTTTGAACTCCTGCGCTGTCACGAACGACGATTCCAAGCGCGACACCGCATCACGACGGAACGACGGCATATACTCAACCATATGCTCCACGAATTTGGACCATGCCTCTACTCAGCCGAAGGACCGACCGTTTCGTTCTTCGGGTTTCCATACCCTACGCGCATGGCGCTGGCGTGCTTTGCGGATCGGAGCGTTTGGGTATGGTCGCCGATCGCATTAACTGAGCACTTGACCCGAGAAGTCGAGGCGCTTGGACCAGTACGCTATATCGTCTCGCCCAATAAGCTGCATCACCTCTTTCTACGCGATTGGTCAAGCCGCTGGCCCGACGCAAGGCTGTACGCGCCGCCTGGTCTGGCGCGAAAGAAGCGTGGACTGCGCTTTGACGCGGAACTGCATGACCAGCCCGATCCGGCGTGGGCCGGCGACATCGACCAGGTGATCTTTCGTGGGTCGTTCGCGATGAAAGAGGTCGTGTTCTTCCATCGCCCATCCAGCACCGCGATCTTCGGAGACCTCATTCAGCGGTTCCCGGAATCAAGCCTGTCGGGTTGGAGGGGGGCCGTGATGCGACTTGGCGGCCTGGTTGGCCGACCAGGCGGCACGCCGGGGGATTGGCGGTCCACATTCCTATGGCGGGCGCCGGCCCGTGCCGCCCGGGAGCGGGTACTAAGCTGGAACCCCAGCCGCCTGCTGATCGCCCATGGCGAGTGCGCGCAATCCGGTGCAAGACAGATCATCGCCGACGTGCTGAGTTGGATGTAGCTTAACCGAGCGCATCACAGCGCCGCCAGCGCTGTCGGATTGGGCGTAGGCTCGCCGATCTTGTGCAGCCGGTTGCGATCGGTGTGGCGAAACGGCTCGGACTGGCCGGGAATGATCAGCAGCGTCTCTTGGTCGTACGACCACGTTCCATCCGGATGGATATCGACCTGCATCCTGAATCGATCGGTGCGAAACGCCTGCTCGAGGAACGGATTGGACACGATGCCGTTGGTGAGCGAGCCGCGTATCGCTTCGAGCGTGAACGACTTCGCATCGGGAGTCGCCTGGCCGACGGCCATCGCGGTCTGGCCACGAGGAATCGACAACGTCAGCAGAATCGCGCCGGTGGCGGGCTCCCACAGCCAGTAGCCGACCTGATCGTGAAAGGTCTCCGGATCGTCCGGCTTCACGATGCGCGTGTGATAGCGCAGGCCATAGAAGAGTTGCGGCCCGTTGGTCTGGGCATCGATCGGCTGCAGCTCGTAGCGCTCGATGAACTGCTGATGCTCCGGGCCGTCGGGCTTGGGATTGACATCCATGCCCTCGGCGCTGGTCCAGATGCCCGCCATGCCGGTGAGCGGTCCGAGGTTAGCCAACGTGTCCGGATCCGGTTCGGGTTCCGTATAGATGTCCGCGGGGTAGCGATACATGAGGACTCCGGAAAGAAGCGTTTGCTTGATGGCAGCTCGTGCGATCGTCGAGTCGAGCTGTGGGCGTCTACGGCGAGATCGTACCGGACATCGACGGAAGCGAGTGATGGCGCGCATTCGGTCTCGTCGAAGTATCGGACGCGGATCGAACCGACGACAGTCGCGAACCATCGACTTTGCAAGCGTAGGAGCCCGCACGGAGCGGTTGCCCGTTTCAGTGGAGCGCCAACCGATCAGTCATCGGCCACCGAAACAACCAACGCTTCGGGCGTCTGAACGAAGGTACGATGTAGCGACGCCAACGCCACGGAAGGGAAGCCATGCGACCGATACCGCCAGGTACCAAAGGCTCGTTCTCGATGGTCGTCGCCGCGGAGCATCTTGCCAGCCGATTCAAGGATGCAACGCTTCCTCCGGTGCTGGCGACGCCGGTCATGATCATGGCCATGGAGAACGCGGCGCTGGATGCGTTGAAGCCCTATTTCGATCGCGGCGAAACGGCCGTGGGCACGCATGTCGATGTCGCTCATCTCGGAGCCACGCCGCCGGGTCATCGCATCGTCGCCACTGCGGAGGTCACCCGCGTTCACGGTCGACAGATCGAATTCCGCGTCCATGCGACCGATGAAGTCGAGGAAATCGGCCGCGGCACGCATGCCCGCGCGGTCATCGACGTAGCCCGATTCTCCGAGCGCCTGGCAGCGAAGTTCGCCAAGCGGGGAGGGTGAAGGTCGCTCTCGCCGGACCTCTCTTCGCGAGTCTTTTCGAGAGCAATCGACGATCCGCCTCCGCACTGACACACCCCCGCGCCATGCGCACATGTAGATGCCATGCCGCCGCCAGCGGCAGTAGGATATCGGCTTTCGCGGTACCACGCGGCACGCGACCGTGCCGTACGACGTGCATCTTCGGCGCACCGTCTTCCTGACCTTCACATCGATGACGACTGACCTGCACGCGCGGGGTGCCTGGCCGGCATTGCCACTGGCGGAATGGCGCGAGACCTGCGAAACGCTCCACCTGTACGCGCAGGTCGTCGGCAAGGTACGGTTGGCAGCCACGCCGTGGCTCAATCATTCGTGGCACGTGCCTTTGTATGTCACCGCGCGTGGCCTTACGACCTCGCCGATCTTCGTCGATGAGCGGGCGCTCGAGGTCCATTTCGACTTCGTGGATCATCGGCTGACCATGCTCGCGAGCGACGGTCGCCGCAGCGACCTGCCTCTGGTTCCCCGCACCGTCGCGGAGTTCTACGATCGGGTCGGATCGATGCTCCGGGCGCTCGATTTCGATGTTCGCATCGGACGCATGCCCAACGAGATTCCCAAGGCCGTGCCGTTCGACGAAGATACGACACACCGCGCTTACGATCCGGAGTATGCCAATCGTTTCTGGCGTGTGCTGTTGCAGGCTGCGCGCGTCTTCGCGCTGTTCCGCACGGCGTTTCTGGGGAAGTCCAGCCCGGTGCATTTCTTCTGGGGCAGCTTCGATCTTGCGGTGACGCGATTTTCCGGCCGTGCTGCGCCGCTGCATGCGGGCGGTGTGCCGCATTTGCCCGATCCGGTCGTGCGCGAGGCGTACTCGCACGAGGTCAGCAGCGCCGGCTTCTGGCCCGGCGGCAACGGTATCGACGCTTCGTTCTACTCCTATGCGTATCCGGAGCCGCCCGGCTTTCGCGATGCTTCGGTGCAGCCGGCGAGCGCCAGCTTCAATGCGACGCTCGGGGAGTTCCTGCTTCCCTACGAGGCCGTGCGAAGTGCAGCCGATCCCGCGAACGCGTTGCTCGCGTTCCTGCAAACGACTTACGAAGCCGCCGCGAACGCTGCAAATTGGGACCGCGGCACGCTCGACTGTGCGCCGGGCAGGCCGCAAGTCCCGCGCTCGGTAACGTGAGTCATGGGACGCGATCGAATCGATACCTCGTCACCGTGCCGCGCAGGTTCGTGAAATGATCGAAGGCTCGTGTCACTGCGGCGCAGTTCGATGGCAGTTCGACGGCCAACCCGACGGCGCGACAGCCTGCAACTGCACCGTGTGTCGACGCTACGGCGTGCTGTGGGCCTACGACTACGAAGATCAAGGGATCAAGGTCGCGGGCCAGACTCGATCGTATGTCCGAGGCAAGTCGATCGAGTTTCATTTCTGTCCCGTCTGCGGATGCGTTGCCTTTTGGCGCGCGCAGCAGAAGGATCGGCAGGGCCGGCGTCGCATCGCCGTCAATCTGCGGCTGGCCGAGCCCGATGCGGTGGCGCGGATCCCCATCGACCACTTCGATGGCTTGAACACGTTCGAGGATCTGCCAACGGATGGTCGATGCGTAGCTGACTACTGGTTCTAGAGCCTGTCCCGAATTCGTCTCTCGCCGCGGCGGCCCTACTCATCGGCATCGATGCTCGAGTGCGACTTGTTGTCGCCCATGGGGGCCGCAAACCGCGACGCGGCCACTTGCACGACGAGCGCCGCGAGCGTGAGAACAAGGATCGATCCGGTCACCGCGAGCATGCTCTCGATCGCGAGGTCCTTCACGTCCACGGCAAGGAAGCGCGTGAGTGCGGTGATCGCGACGTACAGCAGGAACAGCACGGGCAGGCGATCGGTCTTGAAATAGATGCCGACGATCGTTCCCAGCTCGAGATAGATGAACAGGAGCAGGATGTCGTCGAGCCCCGCGCGCCCGGCGCGAACCATCTTCAGGTAGTCGGAGCCAGCCGACCAGACTATCGTTGCCCCGATGACGAACAGCGCGATGATTTGGAATGCGCTCACCAGCGTATCGCCCAGCCGGTCGAGCGTGTCCTTGACAGACCTTCTGCTCATCACTCGCTCCTCGGACATTGGCGCGCTTTGGGCAGCGCGCGTTTCCCAACCGCTGGGTCAGTGGTGCTCGGCGTGCATGATGAACGACATGGCCGACGACGGCATTCTCGGTCCGGGGGCAAGAATACCTCATGGGTCGAGCGCGGCAGCGCCGTTGGCTTTTCTGCGCGCCCGCGCGAGAACGAAACCCAGGGGTCGGCTGGAATTCGTGACGCGACGGTTGGCGTCATTCGCATCGGCTAACGCACGCGGGCCTCGCCAGCAACTTGCCCGAGGCTTCCACGCATGGAAACCGGATCGAGCTCAACGCGACGAAGTGCGCGCTGTGGCGCGAGCAACCCGACCAGCCAGCGCTCCGAAACTCGCTCGCAGACCGTAGCCGACGAGCTCGCCCTGAACGATCGCTTCTTCGCGGATCGGCAGCCGCGCGCGGCGAACCTCGCGCATGCACGACAGCAGCACGGCGCTCGACTTCCAAAGCGATCGACCCCACGACACCGAAACGCCGTCGTTGCGCCAGACTTTGCGAATCAGCGGCGCGGGAACGCGAACGAAGTCTCCGAGCAGCGCGAGATGCAGCAGCCACGGCCAGTCGGCGGAATATTCGCCGGCCAGGTGACGGCGCACGCCGCCGACGCGCTCGGCCGCTGCGGCGCGAAACAGCCCGCGATTGGGAATCCACCAGCGGCCGCGCTTGGCGATGAATCGTCGAGCGCGCTCGACTCGATCGTGCACGCCGTCGAGGTCGCGATACGACTCGACGTGAGGTCCCAGCCGGATGTCGGTGAACGCGAGCACCGCGCGCGGGTTCGATTCCAGCGCGGCCACCAGGCTGGCAACGTACTGGGGCTCGAGCGGATCGTCATGAAAGGCGAAGAAGAAATAATCGCCGCGCGCGTGCGCGAGCAGCCAGTTCACGTTGCCGATCCATCCGAGATTGCGCGGCTGGCGGAACAACCGGAAGCCCTCGTGGCGTGTGGCGAAATCGGCGCAGATCGATGCGGTCGCATCCGGAGACGCATCGTCCGAGATGAGGACCTCCAGGTTCGCGTACTGCTGTGCCGCGAGTGACTCGAGCGTCTCGCGGACGAAGCCCGCGGCTTTCCAGGTCGGCATCAGCGCGACCACCTTCGGCGAGCCGCCGGGGGCGCTCGTCATCGCTCACGCTTCCTTGCGCGGAGCCTGCGGAATCTCATTCGATTCCCCGTTCGCATCCATCGACAGCGCGCCTTCGAACGGATGTCCATGCGACACGCTCGAGCTCATGCGACTCGCCGCATTCAGCGCAACGCGTTGCGCAGCCAGCAACGAGAACATCGGTGCGGTCGTGAGCTTGCCGGGCTCGATGCTGTGGTAGCCATCCGCCGACGTCACGCCGATGCGGCTTCGGTCATGGAGCCCGCTGTTGCGGTCGTCGACATCGCTGTCGCCATACGCGACGATGACTCCGGCGTCGACCTCAATCGGCACCGCACGTGCGATGCCCGGGTACCACGCATCGAGTCCGTGCAGGATCGAGTGCGCGATTTCGCTGCGCGCATCATCCGGGATCACGCCGCGACATGCCGAGTCCCACGTCTGCGGCGGTTCGATCTCCCGCGACCAGCCACGCAAGCCGGCCGGGTACCAGGAAAGGTAGGCGGAGCCGTCCGGGCGAACCACGACGTCGCCGTAGCGCCCGAGCACCATGGTGAGTGAGGGCCCCCGACGCAGGTCCTCGGGAAGGCGAGCGATGACGCGATACTTCAATCGATGAACCCAACCCGCCGCCACATCGAGCCCGAGTTGCGAGTCGATCGCAAGCCGTCCTTCCCATAGCGCGTTGACGACCTGGCCGGCGTCGATACGCCACGCGCCGGTGGGGTTCTGACCTTCGATTCGATACCGCTCATGGATCCGCCGGACGGAGGCCACGCGATGCCTCGGCATGAACCGGATCAGGTCGCACCGGGCGATCGCTTGACGAACGTGCTGCGCAAGCCGATCGGGATGGATGGCGAGCTCCTCGGTCTCGAATGTGGCCATCCAGCGATCGCTGGCGAGGTGCCGCGTCGATGATGCAGCCGGGCGACGGTGCCAAAGTCGATTCGGTCTGCGCCCCAGATAGTCGAGTGCCGGGTCGTCGCGCAGCAATTGTTCGTACATCGACTGCACGCGCGCGTAGTGATCCTCGAGCTGGTCGAGCGGGCAGATGGAATCCTCCGCCACGCCGTAGATGAAAGGGCTCGACAGGTGAAGCGCGTCGACGTCGGCGCCGATCCAGCGCGTCAACACGCTTCGAAAGCGCAGGGCTCCCTGCAGTTGAAGGGCTGCGGTTCGAAGCGTGCGATCGTTGGCGTAGATCAGGCCAAGATGGATCTTGCCCTCGTTGCGCAAGCTCGCGCGGTTGATCGCGCGCTCGTCCCGCTCGATGAGCGTGACGGCGATGCCACGTCGTGCAAGCTCGAGCGCAACACCGGCGCCGGAGAGCCCGGCGCCAAGGACTGCCACCTCCGCGCTATGTGCCATACATGTATCGGTCGGATGCCGAACCGACGAACCCCGGTTCGCCGCGCGCGCAGTATCGGTTGCACGAGCCTCAGGGTCAACGGACGCTCGCGGCTGCATGGGTGGCCCGTGTTCATGGGCGGACGTGCACTACGTGCTGCTGCTCAACGACTAATGGCCGCCGCCCGAATTGCTCGGCAGCGTGCCTTGCTCGACGCACACCGACACCGACAGCTTGCCGGCGAGCGGCTTCGAAGTCTGGCTGTTGTTGTCGAAGTACGTGAGCAGCGTGGAGCCGCCCGTTCCGATGTCCGTTGTCACGACGAGCTTGCTGCCGTAGGTGTACGGACCGCTCACGTGCTGCTGGGCATCGATGAAGAATGCATCGATGCTCGGGTAAGCGGCCGTCGCGCTGATCGAATACGCGCCGGGCATGTTGGCGATGCGCGAATTGGCGACGCACCCGATCGGAAGGAGGCCGTTGCCGAACGGAGGATTGAACGGTCCGTCCGGGCCGTTCTCCATCAACGACGGATCGATCGACCTCACGCAAAGACCCAGGGTGCCATTGACGCCGCCGCGCGAGGGCGTGCGCGGATCGTAGAAGCCGCCGCTCATCATGACCTTGGTGATGAACTCGCCCGGCTTCACGGTCAGCGGGACCGGTTGCGTTTGCTTGCGGTCCCAGGGGTTGAGCGCGAAGTCGGTGCTGCTGAAGTTGCCAACATTGACCTGTCGGCCGGGTACGCATTCCAGCGACGGAATGGTCACCCATTTGCCTTCCGGATACGGCAGCAGCGACCTCCACGTGCCGCCCACCGTCTGCTGTCGCGCGTCGCCGGTGCGATCGTTGAGGCAGATGTCCGTGCCCGGAATGTAGTGAAACCCCTCGCCATAGAGCGAGCACACCTTGACGTACTCGACAGCGGCTGCGCTTGGCGTCGCGGCGGCCAGCGCAGCTGCGCCAATTGCAAGCGACAACAACGGCTTCTTCATGCCTTCTCCGTGATGGGTCGCCGCAAAACCGGGATGGCTTCGTGCGGTTCGCTTCGGCCCTGTGATTTCGCCGCGTCGACCGCGTGAACCGACTCGTTGACCGGCGCGTGTGCCAAGACCATACCCGACGAGGGTGCGCGCGTCTGCACTTCGATTGCACCGCACGACGGACGGACCGCTCGTGTGATGCGAAAGACACAACCGCCTGACGGCGTTGACACGATCGCGTGCGATGCATTAGCGATGAACGACGCTCGTCGGATTGCACAAGTGGAGAGCGCTATCCACATCCGCGAGCTTGGGTACAACGCTTTGGCGCGCGAACCGCCGCCTGGCCGCGACGGTTCTCGACCCGCACCGCCGCAAGCTACTTCACGGCGCCCGCGGTGAGACCTCGAACGATGTGGCGTTGCGCGAGCAGGAGCATCAGGATCGCCGGCAGGGTCGAAAGCACCGCGCCCGCGGCCATCTCGCCGTACTTGGTCTCGTTCTCTTGCGCGTATTTCGCGATCGCGACCGGCACGGTGGCGGTCTGGCGCGCGGTCAGATTGAGCGCGACGACGAATTCGTTCCAGCTGTGGATGAACACGAGGATCGCCGTCGCCGCGAGTCCCGGCGCGACCACCGGCACGATGACGCGCCAGAGCATCTGCACCGTCCCGCAGCCGTCGATTCGTGCGGCTTCCTCGAGCTCTGGCGGGACCTCGCGCACGAAATTCGCCATGAGCCAGATGCCCAGAGGCAGGTTCAGCGTGGCATGCGCGAGGAGCACGGCGGCGTAGGTGTTGTACAAGCCCAGCGCGCGAAACATCACATACCACGCTCCGACGAGCGTGATCGCGGGGATGGTGTTGAACAGCGCGGCGCCGACGAGGAACAAGTGCACCACCCACCTCGGCCATCCGAGCCGTTCGATCGAATAGGCCGCGAGCGTGGCGACGATGAGCACCAGGACCGTGCTGCCCACACCGATCACCAGGCTGTTGCCGAAGTTGCCGATGTAGTCCGACGTCGATGAGAACAGCAGCTCGTTGAAGTTGGCGAGCGTCGGGGTGAAGGTGACCGCGCCGATGGTGAGCGCGATCTGGGTCTTGAATGCCGCGAGTGCGATCCACACGAAGGGGAACAGCACGATCGCGGCGCTCGCCAGAAGCCCCGCGTGAAGCAACGCGTCGTCGCGTCTGGCGCTCATCGGCCGGTTTCCTGCGCGGGTCGCCGCGTGACTCCACGTGCGAAGGCGAACAATACGGCGAGCGTGACGAGCACGACTGCCGACATCGCCGCGCCGTAGCCGGTCTGGCCCTCGGTGAAAAAGCGCCGGAAGATGGTGTAGCTGACGACCTCGGTCGCTGTTCCGGGTCCGCCGCCGGTCAGCAGATAGATCTCGTCGAAGACCTTCACGGCCACGATCAGGCGGAACACGAACGTGACCGCGATGGTGGGAACCATCAACGGCAGCGTCACATAACGCAGCTCCTGTGCGAAGCTCGCGCCGTCCACGCGGGTCGCTTCGTAGATGTCCTGCGGCAGGCTCTCGAGACCGGCGAGCATGAGCAGGAATACGAACGGCGTCCAATGCCACACGTCGACCGCAATGACCGACCCAAGCGCAGTCGCGGGATTGCCGAGCCAGTCGACCGGCGGCGCGCCAACAGCGCCGAGCAACTGGTTGATGACGCCGAAGTCGAGGTTGTACATCAGCTTCCAGATGGCGCCGATCACGATACCCGGCACCAGGATCGGCAGCAGGAACACGGTGCGGTACGCGATGCGACCGCGTGCGATCCTGCTGGTCATGAGCGCGAGCGCGAAACCGAGCACCATCTGCACGAGCACGGCGAGAAACGCGAAAATCGCAGTGTTCACGACACCTGCGCGGAACAGTGCATCGCCGAAGACGCGGACGTACTGTTCGGTTCCCACGAAGCGCCATTGCGCCTGGCCCTCACGCCATTCGACGTGCGAGAAGCTGAGCGCGAGCAACTCGCCGATGGGAAGCAGCGCGACGAGCGCAAACAGTGCAACCGCGGGCGCCAGTGTCGCTATCCGGGCAGCGCGAGTCGCTCTCATGCGCTCTCCCGGACGCGAATTTCGTATCCGACGTCGACGACGCGGTCGCCTATCGAGGCGCCGGCCAGGCGCTGCACGATCATGCGTGCGGCGCGACGACCGATGGCTTCCCGCGGCACCGCAACCGTCGTGAGCGCGGGAACCAGGTAAGCACCCAATCCCGCATCGTTGTAGCCGGCGATCGCGACGCGGCCGGGCACCGGCCATCCGCGCCGTTGGCACTCGAGCAGTGCGCCGGTCGCGCGCACTTCGCTGGCAGCGAAGACGGCCGTCGCATCCGGATTGCGCTCGATGAGCCGGACCAGCGCCGCCCCGCCCGCAGCGAAGTCGGACGGACAGGTTGCGACGAGCGAGTCGCGTCGTGCGAGACCGTGGCTCGCCATCGCTCTTTGGTAAGCGCGCCGACGATCGGTGGCCTGCGGGTTGCCCTGCGTGGGCGCCCCGATGAACCCGATCACGCGATGTCCACGCCCGATCAGGTGCTGCATCATGTCGCGCGCCGCCGCATAGTTGGAGAAGCCGACCACCATGTCGATCGGATCGCGCGCGAGGTTGCCGGTCTCGACCACCGGGATGCGTGCGCGTTCGAGCAGCTTGCGCGTGCCGGCGCCGTGCGCCACGCTGCTCAGGACGATCGCGTCGGCGCGGCGGCCGATGAAAGCCGCGACGAGGCGCTCCTCCTCGTCGAGCGAATAGCCGCTGTCGCCGATCAACGTCTGGAATCCCGCGCTGCGAAGCTCCGAGGTCAGTCCGGCAACGGTCGCTGCGTAGATGGATGCGGTGACCGTTGGAACAATGAGCCCGACCAAGCGCGTACGCCGACTGGTGAGGCTCGCAGCGACGAGATCCGGGACGTAGCCCGTGCGTGCGACCGCCGCTGCCACGCGCGCACGCGCCTCGGCCGAGACTTTCTCCGGTTCGCGCAACGCGCGCGACACCGTGATCGGCGACAACTTGGCGATCTGCGCGACATCGACGAGCCGCGGCGAACGGGGCCGAACGCGACGTGCGCGACGCCGGGATGCATCGAGGTTTGACACGACGGCGCAACGCTATCAAGATCACGATGATTGCGCAATCATAGCGCGCCGCTGCACGCCCAAGAAACCACCCACGAGGAGGCAAGATGGCCGTCCCTGCGAATCGCCGCGACTTCTGCAGGCGTGCTGCCGCGCTAGCGGGCGCAGGGCTGCTGCCCGCCGGCGTGGCGAGCCTCGCGCGCGCCCAGGCCGCGCCGCACGTCGCGCCGATCACGATGGTGATCAACCAATCGCCGTGGTTCGATGGATTCCGGCAACTCGTCGAGCAGTACCAGAAGGAGAGCGGCAACCGCATCGAGCTCGATGTCAATCCCTACGCAGGCGCGCTCGACAAGATCCGCAATTCGCTGCGCGCCGGGTCGGGCTCGTACGACCTGCTCGCGATCGACAACAACTGGATGGTGGAGATGTTCGATGGCGGCTTCCTCACGCCGCTCACCGACCTCGACCCGGCGTTCAAGCTCGATGCGCAGGTGAGCAGCTACGGCGGCACGGTGTTCTGGAACGACAAGCTGCATACCTTCGACCCCAACGGCGGCAAGCTGATGGGCGTTCCCATCAACGGGAACGTGGAAGTGTTCTTCTATCGGCGCGATCTCTACGAGCAGAAGGGGCTCAAGGTGCCCGAGACCTGGGATCAGGCGCTGGAGAACGCGACCAAGCTCAACGACGGCTCGAAGGTGTACGGGTTCGTGCATCGCGACGATCGCGACTCGGCGCTTGCGGACTTCTCGAACTACCTCTTTTCGTTCGGCGGCGACATCTTCGCGAATGCGAGCGCGGGCGATTTCAGCATCGTCCTCAACAGTCCCGCCGCCCGACGCGCGCTCGAGTTCTACCTGCGGCTCGGCAAGGCCGGCGGTTATCCTTCTCCCGGCTCGGTCAGTCAGGGGCAGATGATCCAGCTCATGGCGACCGGCAAGGCCGCGCAGACTGTCGGCATCGTCGGCGCGTGGTCGCAGCTCGAGGATCCGAACAAGTCCGCGGTGGTCGGCAGGATCGAGGCCGCCCTGATTCCGCGCGGCGAAGGCGGCGCGCATGCGAGCCGTGCCGGTCACTGGATCGGTGCGATCGCACGCAACGTTCCGCGCGACAAGCAGGCGGCTGCGCTGCAGTTCCTGCGCTGGTTCCAGACGCTCGATCACCAGCTTGCGTATACGCGTTACGGTGCCGTGCCGGTGCGCGTCGACCTCGGGAGCTCCGATCTCGCTCGCGATCCCAGGTTCCGGTTCCTCAAGGCTCAGGCAGAAAACTCGCGCGTGGCGCGCATGTACGCGGTGGTGCCCGAAGCGGCGCAAATGTCCTCGATCCTCTCGTTGCGCCTGAACGAATGCATCATCGGCAAGGCATCGGTCGTGGATACGCTCAATCGCGCTGCCGCGGAAATGCAGGACCTGATGGCGCGCAGCGGACGCAAGACCGGCCGCCTCCCGGATTTGAAGTGAGCGCATGAGCGAAGTGCACGACAAGCTCGCGCTGCCGCGCATGGGTTTTGGCGGGGGAAGCCTGCATCCGGTTGCGCGCGAGCGCGATGCGGCCGATCTGCTGCTCGCCGCTTACGATCGCGGGTTTCGCTATTTCGACACGGCTCCGCTGTACGCAACGGGCCTCGCGGAACACTGGTTCGGCGCGGCGCTGAGGCAGCGTCCACGCGACGAGTTCATCCTGTCGACGAAGGTCGGCAGGCTCTTGCGACCCCGGTGTCGCACTCCGGCACCGACCGATCGACTCCCGTTCGAGTACCAGTACGACTATAGCTACGACGGTGCCATGCGCTCGCTGGACGACAGTTTGCAGCGCCTCGGCCTGTGCCGCGTCGACATCGCGTTCATCCATGACGTCAATCCACGCTGGCAAGGCGAGGACTACGAGCGCCGTTTCGCCGAAGCGATGAACGGTGCCTATCCCGCGCTCGAGCGTTTGCGTGGCGACGGCACGTTGCGTGCGATCGGCGTGGGGGTGAAGGGTGCCGACGTCTGCCTGCGCTTCGCGCGCGAGGGTCGCTTCGACTATTTCATGCTCGCAGGCGGCTATACGCTGCTCGAGCATGCCGCGCTCGACGATTTGCTTCCCCATTGCGAGCGAAGCGGCATCGGCGTGGTGGTCGCATCGCCGTTCAATTCCGGCATTCTCGCCACCGGCGCGGTGCCCGGCGCCACTTTCTTCTATACCGAAGCGCCGCCTGCGGTCGTCGAGCGTGTCACGGCGCTGCAGTCGGTTTGCAATCGCCATGATGTGCCGCTCGGCGCAGCCGCGTTGCAGTTCACGCTCGCACACCCGGCCGTCGTATGCGCCGTGTGCGGATATCGCAATGCGAGGGAGGTCGAGACGAACCTGCGTTGGCTCAATTGGCGCATTCCGCGTGCGCTATGGGACGAGCTGCGCGACCAGGGACTCATCGCGGCCCATGCACCGGTGCCGGCGTCGGAGCACTGATCGACCATGCGCACGACTTTCGAAGGCTATCGCCGATCCGACGGTACCGTCGGCGTGCGCAACCATACGCTCGTCATGTCGGCCACCGGCCTCACCGGGCCTACGGCGAAGCGCATTTCGAGCGCGCTTGCCGGCTCGCGGCTGATTACAACGCCCTACGGCAGCGGGCTGATGGGCGAGGACGCAGAGCTCCAGGTTCGCGCGCTCGCCGGATTCGCGTGCAATCCCAACGTCGCCGCGGTGCTGGTGATCGGCGGGACCGGTCCCCATGTCACCCGTATCGCCGAGCAGGTCGCTCGCACCGGACGCGCCGTCGAGGCGCTGGTACTGGACGATTGCGAACACGACGCGATCACCCTCACCGAGCGCGGGATCCGGCTCGGCGCGCGCCTGATGCGCGAAGCCTCGCGCGCACGGCGCACGACGATACCGGCGCGCGAGCTGTTCGTCGCAATGGAGTGCGGTCGATCCGATCCCAGTTCGGGTTTGGTCGCCAACCCGCTGGTGGGCGCAGTCGTCGATGCGATCGTCGACGCGGGCGGGCGTGCGTTGTTCGGCGAGACGATCGAGTGGCTCGGCGCGGAGCATCTCCTGGCAGCGCGCGCAGCCAACGCTGCAGTGGCCGACGACATCGTCGCGGCGGTTCGGCGTCGCGAGCAGGCCGCGGTGGCGGCCGGCATGGACCTCCTGGGCAACAACCCCGGGCCCACCAACATCGCGGCGGGTCTTTCCACCATCGAGGAGAAGTCGCTGGGCTCGATCGCCAAGGGCGGCCGCTCGCAGGTGCGCGGCGTCGTGCGCATCGCCGACGAGCCGCCGCGCGCTAGCGGTCTCTACCTGATGGATGCTCCGGCGTATGCGCCCGAATCGGTCGGCGGATTCGTGAGCGCGGGTGCACAGATCGTGCTGTTCACCACCGGTGTGGGGAACAGTTTCGTGAGCGGGATTGCTCCGACCATCAAGATCTCCGGCAACCCGAACGCGTGCGCGCGACTGCACGAGCAGCTCGACTTCGATGCGAGCGACGTGTTCGCGCGACGCACTTCGCTCGCCGTCGCGGCCGAGCGCCTGCACGACCTCGTGCTCGATGTCGCGTCCGGAACGCTGACCTGGGGCGAGATCCTCGACGAAGGCGAGGACGTGGTCAGTCGACTCGGACCCGCGCTATGAGCGCTGCGGCCGTGCTGCTGTCGGATGCCGACAATGTCGCGACGCTGCTCGCACCCGCGAAGGCCGGCGACGATGTCGTCATCGATGCGCGTACGGACGAGATTCGCGTGCGCGCGCTCGAGCCGATCGCGCTCGGACACAAGATCGCGCTGGTCGATCTCGCGCCCGGCGATCGCATCGTGAAGTACGGCGAGTGCATCGGCCAGGCCACGAAGGCCATCGCGCGCGGCGCGTGGGTGCACGTCCACAACCTGCGCAGCGTTCGCGCCCAGGCGCCAGCGTCATGACGAGCTTCGATCCGCACGCCTATCTCGATGCCTGCGCCGCAGCGCTCGATTTGCCGATTCCGGTTGATCAGCGCGACGCGGTGGCGGCGAACCTCGCACGATTGGAGCTGCTGGCGCGTCAGCTCGCGGATGTCGAGCTGTCTTCCTGCTCATCCGTCGAATCGCAGACTGGCACGTGACCGACCCGCTTTCGCCGGCCGCCACGGCGCACGAGATCGCGACCAGCATCCATTCGCGCGACGTCTCGGCGTCGCAGGTGGTGGAGAGTGCGCTCGCACGCATTTCGGCGCTGGAGCCTCGCATCCATGCGTTCACCCACGTCGCGATCGAGCGTGCCGTCGCGCGGGCCAGGCGGATCGATGACGCGATCCGTGCCAACCGCCCGCCGGGTCGGCTCGCCGGCGTGCCCTTCGCGGTCAAGGCGATGATCGACGTGGCGGGAACCGTCACGACCGCGGGATCCGCGGTGCACGTCGACGATGCTCCCGCGTCGCAGGACGCGGATGTCGTGCAACGCCTCGAGCATGCTGGCGCGATCTGCGTGGGCGCGCTGAACATGGACGAGCTCGGCATGGGCGGTACGACCGAAAGCTCCTGCTTCGGACCGACTCGCAATCCACACGACCTCGCTCACACACCCGGCGGGTCGTCGGGGGGATCCGCCGCTGCATTGGCTGCGGGTATGGTGCCGTTCACGCTCGGCGGCGACGCACTGGGCTCCATCCGCCTTCCTGCTTCGTTGTGCGGGGTGTACGGGCTGCGTCCGACCAGGGGAACGGTGCCGGCGCGAGGCGTACTCGGTGCCGGTGGAAGCATCGGCACCGTC